>CAZPCO010000010.1:0-26876 GCA_964585025.1 uncultured bacterium
CGAGCATCATCACGACCACGAGCATCATCACGACCACGAGCATCACCACGACCACGAGCATTCCCACGACCACGAGCATCATCACGACCACGGGCATCATCACGACCATGATCATCCTCACGATCATGATCATCCTCACGACCATGACCATCCTCACGATCATGATCATCCTAACGATCATGATCATCCTCACAACCACGGGCATTCTCACGACCATAAGCATCACCAGCATGCGCCGCATCGAGGGCTTCGTGAGATTCGTTTGTTAATTGAAAACTCGACAATTGCCGCTGGTGCAAAAAGGATTGCACTTGCCTGTTTTAGAGCTCTGGCTGAAGCAGAAGCGGAAATTCACGGAAAGGCAATCGACGAGGTGCATTTTCATGAAGTTGGCGCCCGCGACAGCATCGCTGACCTGGTTGGGGTGGCAATATGCCTCGATGATCTCCAGGTCAGCGAAGTATTTGTATCGCCAGTTCACCTTGGTTCAGGGTTTGTTAAATGTGCACATGGCATGATGCCGGTGCCCGCGCCGGCAACCACTCTGCTGCTGAAAGGATATCCGGTGATTTTCGATCAGGATGTCCGCTTTGAACTGACAACTCCGACCGGCGCTGCCATTTTGAAGGGTATCAATGCCAGGCCCGTCGGTTCTCAAATGTTTTCCTTTTCCCGGACAGGGCACGGTCATGGCAGCCTGAAGATCGGTCGAGCCAATTTTCTTCGGGCATTTCTTGGCGATGCTCTTCAACAAAATGCCAAATCCGACCGGGTTGCGATGCTTACCAGCAATGTTGACAATGCAACTGGAGAAGAGCTCGGCCACGCCATCAGCAGTTTGATGAGTGCCGGGGCTCTTGATGCCTGTCTGCTGCCGATTATAATGAAGAAGGGCCGGCCTGGGCACCAGTTGCAGGTGTTGGCAGAGGTAGCCGATTCTGGCAGGATCGAAAGTCTGATCTTTGATCTGTTACCGACCAGTGGTATTCGTCATTCAATTGTTGAGCGGACCATACTTGAGCGTCAGCCAGGAGTCGTGGACAGCGAATTTGGGCAGTTGGCATGCAAAGAAGTGACCTGCAGAGACGGCACTAAGCGTCTGGAACCTGAATTCGACGAACTTGTCAGAGTTGCCAGACAAGAGGGATCTACCCCGCGAAAAATCAAACAGAGAATTGTCGTTTAGGGCACACTGTGCTATTATTGCCGGGAAATCTCTATACACATGGGGCAGACAATGAACGTCGCTGGAATGACCATCAGTATCGTCGGGGCGGCAAAGAGTGGGCTCGCAGCAGCCAGAAGCCTGGTTGAAAGTGGTGCACGTGTTTTCATTTCCGATATTCAATCGGAAGAAAAACTGAGGCAGAGTCTCGATCGTGAAGGCTTGGCCGGCCGGGTTGAATACGAGGCCGGAGGGCACACCAGTCGGGTTCTTGATGCCGATTTTATCGTCCTCAGCCCCGGTGTGAGAACTGATATTCCGGTGCTGGTCGATGCCGTTGCCAGAAATATCCCGGTTTATTCTGAAATTGAGGTGGCATACAGACTTTCACGTGGTCGCCGCCTGGTGGTGACCGGCAGTAACGGGAAAACTACTACAACGACTCTTTTGTCGCTTTTCTGCCGCCAGCAGTTCCCTGAAGTGTTTCTGGGAGGAAATATCGGCATTCCAATGATGGAATTTGCGGCCAGAACCACGGATAATTCCGTTCAGGTGCTCGAAGTCAGCAGTTTTCAGCTGGAAACCATTTCGGCATTCTGCCCGGATATTGCCGTCATAACCAACTTTTTCGAGAATCATCTCGACAGGTATCCGAGTTATAAGGCATACATTGACGCTAAAAAGCGTATTGCTCTCAATATGAAGGCCGATCAGTATCTGGTTCTGAATGCTGATCAGCAAAGCATGCGGGAAATGGCCGGTGAAGTTGCCTGCCGCACTGCGTGGTTTGGCTGGAATTGCGACAGCCTGAAGCCGAATGTCACCATTTCCGGTGAACACCTGGTTTATAATGATGCTGCCGGTCGACAGAGCCTTCTGTTTCCTGTTTCGTCGGTCAAGCTGATCGGCAGACATAATCTGGAAAATGTCATGTGTGCTGCTATTGTCGCCATTTTAGCCGGCGTCGAACCGGGCAGACTCGAATCTGTCGTCAGAGAATTTCCCGGAGTAGAGCATCGTCTCGAATGGGTTCAGGAAGTCGGTGGTGTCACCTTCATCAATGATTCGAAGGGCACCAACTGTGCAGCGTCAATAACAGCTCTCAAGGCCTGTCGACCGCCGATGATTCTTATTGCTGGCGGCCGTGACAAAGGAACCGACCTGGCCGAATGGGTGACTGCAGTACGCACCCTTACCAGGGGGGCGGTGCTTTATGGCGAAGCCAGAGACAGGTTCAGGTCAGCTCTTGAAGGGCTGGCACCACTTAAGACCGCCTCATCTTTCGAGCAGGCTGTAGATATTGCCTATGAATGGGCTCAACCCGGCGATACCGTTCTTTTGTCGCCCGCATGCAGCAGCTATGATCTTTTTCCCAATTTTGAGGTCAGGGGCGAAAGGTTCAAAGAGCTGGTAAAAGCGCTTAAAACCAGATGAATACACCCCGCCACTTCGATCACCTGCTGTTGTTTTGTGTTGTCGGTCTGATGCTAATCGGGCTGATCATGGTTTATTCTGCAAGTTCAGTGACGTCACTGGCAACGATGTCTGATGGTTTTTATTATTTCAAACGTCAGCTGATGTGGGTAATCGTTGGTTTGCTTGCAATGATCGGCGTTTCTCATGTTCCTTACCAGAAACTTGAAAAATATGCGGTTCCGTTGCTCGGACTGGCGATTTTTATGCTGATTCTGGTACTTCTGCCTGGTGTGGCGCGCGATATCGGGGGTGCCAAACGCTGGATCAGATTTGGCGGCGTGGGTTTTCAACCATCTGAGTTTGCCAAGCTCTGTTTCATAGTCTACATGGCTCATTCCATTTCGATTCGTCAGGAACGCATCAGAAGTTTTCTGCATGGAATGCTGCCGGATATGATCGTTGCCGGTATACTGTTCATTCTCATCTACAAGGAACCCAACCTGTCGACTGCCGCACTGATCGGTGGCACTTATCTGACGCTGTATTTTCTCGGCAACGGTTCGCTGGCCAATCTTGGCGGTCTGGCGAGTGGCGGGGTCGTGCTGATCGTCGCACTCATTTTTCAGGCCGGTTATCGCATGCGTCGCTTCTGGGCATTTATCGATCCGTGGGAGAACGCCCGCACCAGCGGCTATCATATCATTCAATCGCTTGTGGCAATTGGTTCCGGTGGTTTCTGGGGTCTTGGACTAGGGCAGAGCCGGCAGAAATTTTTCATTCTGCCTGAACGTCATACCGACTTCATTTTTGCTATCATCTGCGAAGAATTGGGTCTGGTCGGTGGTGTGCTGGTGCTGCTGATGTTTCTTGCTCTGTTGTGGCGTGGTCTCTATATCGCGACCCGTGCGCCTGACAATTTTGGCTTTCTGCTGGCTTCAGGTATTACAACCATTATCGGTCTGCAGGTTCTTGTAAACATCGGAGTCGTTCTCAGCCTGATGCCTACTACCGGCATTACTCTGCCGTTTGTCAGTTATGGTGGTTCGAGTCTTGTATTTATGGCTGTCGGCATCGGGATTCTTCTGAATATTTCCCGATATGGTTCGGGTCGAAACGCTTTCGAAGATTACAAGGCCGTGCCGTTTTCCGGCCAGTTCACCGAACCGGCTGTGGTTCCCCAGAGAAAAAAATGACTATGCGAATAATATTCAGTGGTGGCGGCACAGGTGGGCATATCTACCCGGCTTTGGCAATACGCGAAATACTTGCCCGCAAATTCAGCTTTGAAAGCGGTTATGTCGGGGTAACCGGCGGCATGGAAGAGAAGATTGTGAGTCGCGAACCTGGAATACGGTTCATGGGGGTCAGGGCACAGGGAATGCCAAGAACGCTCAGTCTCGACTGGCTGACCTTTCCATTCAGAAATGCCGCTGGAATTTTTGATGCCTGGCAACATCTGCGCGATTTCAGGCCCGATCTTGTCGTCACAACCGGCGGTTTCGTCGCATTTCCGGTTCTGGCGGCCGCAAGGCTTATGGGCACACCTGCGGTCATTCATGAACAGAATGCCGCGATGGGAGTTACCAATCGTATTTTCGCCGGATCAGCAGCGAGGGTTCTTTTGACTTATTCATCAGCAGCCCGTGAGGATGGTAAACGAATCTTCGTGACCGGCAACCCGGTGCGGTCTGCATTTCTTGCCAAAGCAGCCGGCAGTCGGTTTACCCGCAAAGAGGGCGAATTTGTTGTGCTTGCTGTCGGTGGCTCAAGAGGAGCTTTGTCGCTGAATCGGGCCTGTATCGACCTGGCTGACAGCTGGCTGCCGAATCGACCTGAGATTCGGCTGATACATATCAGCGGCGAGCGGGATTATGAAATGGTGCGTTCTGCAACCGTTAATGCATCTAAAAATTACACGTTGCTGCCAT
This sequence comes from uncultured bacterium, assembly GCA_964585025.1. Lineage (GTDB taxonomy): Bacteria > Muiribacteriota > Ozemobacteria > Ozemobacterales > Ozemobacteraceae > Rifleibacterium. The sequence continues at coordinate 4,510 of CAZPCO010000010.1, forward strand.
ACCTTCATGAAATGCGTGAAGCTTTCGAAGTTGCCGATCTGCTTGTTTCAAGGGCCGGCGCTACGATACTTTCTGAAATAGCCGTTTGTCGAAAACCGGCATTGCTGGTGCCATTTCCTTTCGCAACCGACAATCATCAGGAAAAGAACGCCAGGGTTCTCGAAGAGCTTGGAGCGGCAAAGCTTCTGCTCGACCGCGATCTCAACGGCGCCAGCCTTGCCGCTGCAATTGCTGGTTTGAATGACCGTGCGGTAATGGCGAAAATGTCTGATGCGATGGCCAGAAGTCGCCCTGCGGACGTTGAAGAGAGAATTTCCGACCAGATTTCACAGATAATTGCTGATATAAACTGAACCTGGGCAAAAGCAGGTTTGCGCTGCCGGCCGGTTGTCCATATTCGGGCAAAAACAGCGGTGTGGCCAATAATTATGCTTTATTTATGCAGTTATCAATAAGTGCTTGTACTAAAAAAATGCTGGTGTTAAAATACTGCATCATTTTCTGAGGTTGGCAATTTGTCAGAAGATTTCAGCCGAACGAACCGTGCGTACCGAAAGCCTCTTGAACAAAAACTTCCGGAAGAGGCACGCAACAAGCTGCGTCAAAAGCGCTACCGTTCCAGACTGTCAAATTTTTCCCGTCTGGCGGGTCCGGTGCGGGCCTTTGCCTTCATCCTGCTGATCGTGAGTCTCTGCTATCTTTCGATTACTCAGTTACGGCACCTGTTCTTCAATACTTCATATTTTGAGATCAAAAATCTGGAAGTTGTTGGGAATTCTGCTCTGGACAGAGATTATCTGCTGAAAACGGCCGGACTTGCTCCGGGTATGAAGCTTTTTGCTATCGACCGTGATGTAATCCGCGACAGCCTTATGGCTGAACCCCTGATCAAAGACGTGGCGATCGAACTTGAAGGGTTGTATACCCTCAGATTGAAGATAACTGAGCGCCAGCCGACATTGTATGCCAAGGTCGGCATCGCTTTCTACGAAATCGCTGAAGATGGAGTGATAATCAGCACTGAAGGCATGGGCGACAAAGATTTACCGGTAATAACCGGCCTGCAACTGCAAACTGCCCGCGCCGGCGACTCACTTGTGAATAACGACGGTTACTACATTGCCAATACCTGGGTGCAATCTCTGGGTGACCGCATACTCCGGCAGATTTCCGAGATAAACTTATCCAGTCTTCCTAATCCTTATCTGGTGCTGGTTTCAGGCGAGAAGGTTTTTCCCCGCAGCGTCGAAGATTTTAAAAATCGTTATGATTTTTTGCGTGCCCTTCTTGACAACCTTAGAAAGAATAATGTAGAACCATTCTACCTCGATATGAGGGCACCCAGTGAAATAGTTGTCCGCCCGAAAACACACACTGGTGCAACCAAGGAAAACAGGGGTTCAGATTCCGGTGGATGATTTGATTATTGGCCTCGATATAGGCACTACAAAAGTCTGTGCAGTGATCGGTGAGCTCCAGAATGGGCGCACCATCAATGTGCTCGGGGTCGGCAGTGCATCGACCGGTGATGGCGTGAAAAAGGGTGCTATTGTCGATATCGAGCGCACCACTCAGGCAATTATCGATGCAGTGGAAGAAGCCGAAAAATCTGCTGACGTGGTGATCGATAATGTCTATGTCGGCATTGCCGGTGCCCACATCTGCTCGATGAACAGCCAGGGTATAGTTGCGATCAAGGGCAACGGCCAGGAAATCACCTCTGAAGACATCGATCGGGCGGTTGAAAACGCCAAAACCGCAATCTCGATTCCCCCACACCAGGATATAATCCACATTTTGCCGCGTGAATTCGTGGTTGACGAGCAGAAGGATATCAATAACCCGCTGGGTATGGTCGGCGGTCGCCTGGAAGCACAGGTGCATATCGTTACCGGTGCGGTGACGGCGATGCAGAACATCATGAAATGTTGTGAAATGGCCAAGCTGAAGGTTGAAGATGTCGTTCTGCAGCAGTATGCCTCCAGTATGGCCGTGCTCTCGGAAGACGAAAAAAAACTTGGGGTCGTTCTCGTCGATATCGGCGGGGGCACCACCGATCTGATAATTTTCCAGAACGGGCACGTCGTTCACTCGCACAGTATCGATGTCGGTGGGCGACTCGTCACCAATGACCTTGCCGTAGGGCTGAAAACTTCGACCCAGGCGGCTGAAGAATTGAAGATTAACGCCGGGGTAGCGCGTTCCGATCTTGCCGATGAGCATATGGTCATCAATGTTCCAGTAGCCGGTGGTGAGCGCACCAGAGAATATCGGCAGCCCTTTCTGGCTGAAATTATCGAGCCGCGCATGGAAGAGATTTTTCACGAAGTTAAAAGTCAGATAGAAAAGCATGTTTCTCTTGACGTTATACCAGCCGGTGTTGTATTAACTGGAGGTAGTTCTCTTATGACCGGGTGCCCCGAATTGGCCGAAGAAATTCTCGGGTTGCCGGTGCGTCGCGGAGCCCCTGTAGACATAGTGGGGTTGCGTGAACAGGTGCGAAAACCTCAGTATTCCACGGCTCTTGGTCTTATCAGGTATGGCGCACAAAATTATCGTGCACCCACTAGAGAAACCGGTGCACTTGGTGGTATAATAGAAAGAATTCAATCGTTTTTCAGAAAATTCTTCACTGATTGAGTCAAATTAGATTTTGCCGAAGGCAGAGCAGAAATATACAGGAGGCGAGCATGGTGTTTGATTTTAACCAGGCGGCATTGGACAATGCAGAAATTAAGGTAATCGGCGTAGGTGGCGGTGGTTCTAATGCCGTTAACCGCATGATCGAAGCGGGGCTTTCCGGTGTGGAATTCATCACAGCCAATACTGATGCCCAGGCTTTGACCCGTTCGAATGCCAAAATCAAGATTCAGCTGGGCGACAAGCTTACCAAGGGTCTTGGAGCCGGTGCCAACTATGAAGTTGGCAAAAAGGCCGCTGAAGACGATCGCGAAGCGATTGCCGAAGTTCTTGAAGGTGCCGACATGGTATTCATCACTGCCGGTATGGGTGGTGGCACCGGCACCGGTGCAGCTCCTGTCGTGGCTGATGTCGCCCGCGAACTCGGTGCTCTGACCGTTGCGGTTGTAACCAAGCCGTTCTCATTCGAAGGCAAAAAACGCGCCAATGCTGCTGAACTCGGCATCAAGAGTCTCAGAGACCGTGTCGACGCCATCATCGTCATACCGAATGATAAGCTTCTCCAGATTTCCAAAGAAAACGTCACCATGCTGCAGGCTTTCGGTTATGCAGACGACGTGCTCCGCCAGGGCGTCCAGGGCATTTCAGACCTCATCGTCGTGCCCGGCGACATCAATACTGACTTTGCCGATGTTAAGACGATCATGAGCAATGCCGGTTCTGCATTGATGGGTATCGGTATCGCCGAAGGCGAAAACCGCGCTGTCAACGCCGCTCAGATGGCAATTTCCAGCCCGCTGCTCGAATCTTCGATTCAGGGTGCCAAGGGCGTTCTGCTCAACATCACAGCCGGTCCAGATCTTGGTATTCATGAAGTCAACAACGCCTGCAGTATCGTGCAGGAAGTCGTTGACCCCGATGCCAACATCATTTTCGGTACTGCCGTGAATGACAGCATGGGTGGTGCCATCAGAATCACCGTTATCGCCACCGGTTTCGGCGAAGAAGCCAGATCTGCCAACGATTCCAAAAAGCGCCTTCTCGATGATCTGCGCACTGTCCGCCCCCTGACTGAAACCCATAATATTCCGCAGCCTCAGGTTGTCAATGCACCGCCGACCTACAACAGCAATGTTGATGAACGCGAAATTCCGACCTTCCTGAGAAAACGCAGAAACGTCTGATCCTTGCTTCAACCCTGAATGAATGAACCAGGGGCAGGCACGCCTGCCCCTGGTTCATAACTTTTAAAGAGATAATAATTTGGGTCTAAGACATCGCCACAATTACGAATCTGTCGCCAGTTCGCTGAAATGCTCCGAGCTGCGCTATTCTGAATGCAGCTTTGCCGGCACTATCAGCGTTGCTCTGATCTATCCAAACCTCTATAGTCTTGGAATGAGCAATCTAGGCTTTTTGACCGTGCATCGTCTGGTGGCATCGGTCCCCGGCACTGGCGTCGAGCGTTTTTTTCCTGCTCTTGAAGCTGAAAATCCTCTGCCACCGCCATATTATTCATTCGAAACCGGTCGGCCGCTCGGTGACTTCAATGTTCTAATGTTTTCTTTCAGCTATGAGGGCGATTTTGACAAGATTCCCGGTCTGTTTTCAGCTCTAGGTCTGCCGGTGTTAGCCTCCGAACGCAACCGACACCACCCGCTGCTGATCGCCGGCGGGGCCGCAATTGCTTCAAATCCGGCTGCCCTGTCGCGCATATTCGATGTGCTGGTGCCCGGAGAAGCTGAATCAACCGTGGTGCCGATTCTGCAGCAGCTTCATCGTGACGGTTTCGACCCCGAAGCGCTGGTGCAGCTTCCAGGTGTCTGGGTTCCGGCTGTTTCCCCAACTCCCCCATGCCTTCAGGGCCGGCACGATGTGAGTGCCCAGCCTGCCTGGTCGCACATTGTCTCTGAGCACAATGCTTTTGGCGGTGCCCATATCATTGAAGTGATGCGCGGATGCCCACGCGCCTGCTCATTCTGTCTTGCCAGGTGCATTTATGCACCTGTCAGGTCTGTCAGCGCCGCAGCTCTTGGAGAATGGCTCGACGCACACCCGGCCTGTCGTGACCTGGGCCTTGTCGCGCCTTCGCTCTTCGATCATCCGGAAGTTGAAGCCATTTTTGCGATGCTGACCGATCGTGGCATACGTATTCGCAATTCATCGGTTAAATGGGAAAAACTCAGTCCGGTAATCATCGAAGCATTGAGACGTTCCGGCATAACCGGGCTGACTATCGCTCCTGAAACCGGTAGTGAGCGGATCCGGCGCGAAATGCGCAAACCGCTCGACGAAGCCCGTTTTGTTGAACGCCTCAGGGATCTTTTTGCTCAGGGGTTTGAGCATGTTAAAATGTATTTTGTTGCCTGCCTGCCAGGCGAACAGCCCGAAGATATCGATGCCACCGTCGATCTTATCGGGCGGGTCAGTGACGTTGTGCCGCCGGGAGCCTCGATTTCCGCTGCTTTTTCCATCTTCGTTCCTAAGCATCACACGCCATGGCAGAACATGCCTGCGCCTGAACTGCAGACTATCAAAAGAAGTCTGAAATACACCAGAGAGAAGCTGGGCAGACTTTCCGGGCAGATCAGATCATCCTTCGAAAGCCCACAGGAAGCTGTCAGGCAGGCCCATTTATCGCAGGTCGGCGCTGAATTAGCTGATGAATACGCCATGGAGGCCAGACAATGCCGCGAGAATCGTCTTTTTGCCCGAAATCAGTTTACTGCACTCGAATTTTAATCCTTCTGCTGCTGCCTGTTTTGTTTCTGACCGGCTGCTGCGCCCGTAAGGAGCCCGAGAAGGAAAACGTCCAGAAGCGGATCGGTCTGATGATCACGCCTCGGGGGCTGAATGACAAGGGTTTCAATGATTATGCCTTCGATGGGCTCAAGGAAGCAGAAAAGAAATACGATATCGAGTCGATAGTCATAGAGCCTGCCACAATGCAGGATCCGGAAGCCTCCCTGCGCTTTTTCGCCGGTCAGAAATTCGATGCAATCATTGCTGTGGGTGTCGCTTTTGTCGATGTAATCAGAAAAATAGCTTCAGAGAGCCCTGATCTGCATTTCTACGTCATTGACTCCGATATTAGCGAAAACAACATCAGAGGCGTTTCGTTTCGCGAGGATGAAGGGGCTTATCTGTGCGGTTATCTGGCGGCAAAGATGAGCAAAAGCGGTAAGATTGGTTTTGTCGGTGGCGTAAAAATCCCGGTAATTGAGCGTTTTGCCGTCGGTTATCGCACCGGGGCTCTCGATGCGGCGAGCTCGACTCAGGTTGTCGAGCAGTATGTTGCCGAAGATTTTTCCGGTTTCAATAATTCTGAACAAGCGGCTTCAATTGCCGAAAGCATGTATCGAGGCGGTTGTGATGTAATTTTTCCTGCAGCCGGAGCTTCCGGGCTCGGAGTTATTTCGACAGCCGTAAAATCAAGGTCGTATGTAATCGGTGTCGACATGAACCAGGACTCGCTGGCTCCTGGGCTTGTTTTGACCAGTATGTTGAAACGTGTCGACCTTGTCGTTGAAAATATTGTTTCGGGCATCTGTGAGGGTCGTCAACCCGATAATCTCTAGCGTTCATATGGTCTGGCAGATAACGGAATCGGGTTGACTGAATTTCAGTTAAGTTTTAAAGTTGTGGGCGAAAAACTGGTTAATCAGCTTAACGATCTGCGCCGCGGAATAATCGAAGGTCGCATTAAAACAGGTGTTAGATAATATGGACAATCGTCCGATTGGCATTTTTGATTCCGGAGTCGGCGGACTTACTGTGTTTAAGGAAATCAGAGAATTGTTGCCCGCCGAAAACCTTTTATATTTTGGCGATACAGCCAGAGTCCCTTACGGTGGCAAGTCCGTTCAGGTAATTCAGAAATTTTCTTCGGAAATCGCTCACTTTCTTGAACTGCAAAACGTAAAAATGATTGTGGTAGCCTGCAACACCGCCTCAGCTCTAGCGCTCAGCAAGCTCAAGTCCGAGACGACATTGCCGGTTATCGGGGTAATCGACCCGGGAGTCAGGGCAGCCATCAAAGCAGCCGGCACCGGAATTGTCGGCGTAATCGGCACGCGCGCCACCATAAATTCGGGCGCCTATCAGGAACGGGTTACCCGCCTTCGCAGCAGTATCAGGGTGGTTGCTCGCGCTTGCCCCCTGCTGGTGCCAATTGTCGAAGAAAATCTTCTCGATTCGGAAATTGCCCGTCTCACTCTCGAAATGTATCTGGGTGATTTCAAAAAAATGGGAATAAGTTCGCTTATTCTTGCCTGTACGCATTATCCTTTGCTCAAACCTTTGATAAACAAACTGTTCAACGGCCAGGTAACTCTGGTTGATTCAGCATGCGAGACCGCGCGCGAGGTTAAGGAAATGCTTATGGCCAGGCGGATATCGATTGAAGAAGTCAGGCACGGACGCGAGCAGTTTTTCGTTACTGACAGCCCGGAAAGCTTTGCGGCCATTGCCGAAGGTTTTCTTGGAAGACCTCTGGCCGGAGACTGCATTCTGCATTCATGGCAGACTGAATTGTAATTGACATACTTGCCAGAGTGGTTGAGAATAGCAGCATGGAACAGAAAACTTTGCAGTGCCCGCATTGCCGCGAAATGAATTTTCCCATGGTGGAATTCTGCCGGCATTGCGGTGAAGCATTACATGCGCGGCCGGGAATCACGAATCAGACGCTGATGGTTAAATGGATTCATCATTTAATCGATGCCATGTTCTGGATCGTCGATGAATCGGTGCGCTGGTGGGAGATCGGCAAACTGTCAATTCAGCTGAAGACTCTGCATCGGCGCCGGGCCAATATTCTTGCAGCTGTCGAAACCGAAGAACAAACGGGAATTGAGACCAGCACAGATCAGAAACAGGCACTGGTAGCGGTAAGCGAAGAGCTTGGCAGATTGTCGGGCCGGGAAGAATTTCTGCGCAGTCGTTGCTGGGCAATGACTCCAGAACTGCTATTTATCGGAGTTTTCTGCCTTTTTCTCTATGGCATGATCATGATGAACCCCGGGCGTACGTTTTTGCCCAAAAGGTTCTCCGATACTGGAATCTTCAGCGGCCAGGTCAGCCGGGTTCGAGATTTGCCTTTCAGCGGCCACACGGTTGTCACTGATGTCTGCTGGTTCAACGAACGGTTGTTTGTGGGTGGCGATGGCGGTCTGGCCGTTGTCGACCCGATTTCTGGCGCGGCTACCCAGTCGACCGAGCTTCCAGATGATTTTTTCGTCAGAGACCTGGAGCTCGATGAAAACCGTCTGTTCATTGCGGGCTTTTCAGGCATCTATGTTTTCGAGAACACCATTCTGAAACCCTTTTATCTTGAAAAACAGTTGCCGGCACGTCTGATCAATGCAATCTCCGTTTCAGGCAACAGCAATCTGCTGATCGGAACAATCGGTCGCGGTATGTTGCGCGGCAGCAGCGATGCAGCCGTATTTGTGCTTGGCACACAGAATCGAACCATCATCGATTTTGGCAGACAGGGTAATGAGCTGTGGCTTCTCAACGAAGACGGAATTTTGACCGGCCGCGCCGATGATTTCGAGCCTCTCAATCTGCAGGTTCTTGCGGGTCGGCATCTGCGCTGTATGGAAACCACCGATCGCAACGTTTTCATTGGCACGGATCAGGGAGTCATCGCCGGCTATCGCAATGCCCGGAACTGGGTCTGGACAATTCTGTCGGCCGGCAAACCAGGCTATATCAACGATATTGTCGTTTCGGGCGATATTCTTTTCGTAGCCTCTGATGAAGGAGTTTTTCGCTTTGCCAAAGGCCGGATGGAGAGACTATCGGCGATTCCATGCCAGACAATGTGTGTTGGCTCAAATTTTCTGGCCGCTGTCAATCCTGATTCGATAATGCTTTTCTATTTTTCGCCAGCCCCTGGAGATGCTAACGCCAGACTTTTCGGCCCAATTCCCGAGATCGGCACCTATACGCCTTCGTTTCCGATGGTTCCGGTTTTGCCGGCAACCAGGCTGCAATACGGTCGGTTGCCTGATTTCGGTCTTCTGGAAAGCGACGGCAAACAGCCGCTGGTGCAAAGCCCTGTCGCTACCGGTACCTGGTCACCGCTCGAGAAGCCTTTTGTGGCTTTGCCTGTTGAGCTTCAGAAGCCGGTTTTTTCAGATATCGTGCGTTTCGGTAACGAATATCTGCTGGCTACGGAAAATCGTGGTGTCTGGAACTACGACGGCAGCGAATGGATGCAGATCGAAGGCATAATTCAATCCGGCGTTTCTTCTCTGATCCGTAACGCAAAGTCGTGCTTTGCATGGGGAGCCGGCGCCGGAATTTTCAAGATCGATGGGCGGCGTGCGGTTCAACTGGCCGGCTCAGAAAAGACTGCCGGTCTGGTGCATGTTTTTGCCGAAGAAGATGATACGTTGTTGCTGTTGTTTGGCGACGGCTCGATCAAGACACTTGCCTATGGTGAGTTGCGCGACCTGTTTGGTATTCCCGGCGAATTCAAGGGCGTTTTCAACTCAGTCTGGAAAATAGGCGGGCGTTATCTTGTCGTTGTCGACAAAGGTGTGATGATTCATGAATCCGAGCGAAAATGGAACCTGGTCTTTTTCAAGGGCAGCATCGATCTGGTGCGTGTTGCTGCGGTCGAACCAGGTAACGACCAGAATTTATTCATTGCCCTTACCGATGGTCGCATTTTCGAATTCAAAAACGAAAAACTTGAAACTATCGGGGTTATTTCTGATCAACCTCTTTCCATGAATTATTCAGGTTTGCTCTGGGTCGCAACGCGTGAGACCCTTTATTTTTTCGAGAAAAACAGTTTTATTCCAGCGCCTTTCAAGGCGAGCGACAATATTCTCGGAGCCTTTCCAGTTGCCGATGAGAAGTCGGTGCTGGTGTTCACCGGTTCAGGCGTTAAATCGATGGCTGGACGACAATGAAATGTACGGGTAAAATTGCTCTTATAAGTGCAATTTCTTGCCGATAATATCAGAGTCTGACCCACACCCGGAATTACTGATTATGACAAAGGAATATCTGCCGGTATTTGCTGAAGAAATCTTCATCGTCAACCTTTATGGAACTGACGATGAAATTGACGAATTCAATGAACTGATGAAGGCTACTCAGGTTGAAAAGAACCTGATGTCGATGGCTCTGATCATTGAAGAAATCAAGCGCCGCAATTTTCTGAAAATCAGCTGGCACTGCTGCTGGCGCTGCCAATACTACCAGAACTGCAAAATCAACTGGTATCGCGGGGAGCGTAATATGGCAATGCGGAACTGCTGCACCTACTGCCAGAACTTCTGGGACTGCCATAAAAAATTCTGCGCTGACAGCAAACTTGGCGAAGAGACTCCGGAAATTGAAAGCGGTCAGGTAAAAACTGATGCGGAAAAGAAATGATCGTTTTTGGCGGACCCTTCTACCAGCTCTGCTGACTGGCCTTGTCTGCCTGACAACACCTTCTACTGCTGCTTTGACTTTACAGGGTCCTTCTGGTTTCATTCAGGTGCCATCACATAAGACGGTCGAGGCCAAAGGAATAGAAGTGGCGGCGCATAACCGCCTGTATCAGGTTCCCAGCAGCAGTGACGAAGGCTATCTAACCAACATGGCTCTGGCTTTTTCGCCTTTCCGCGATTTCGAGGTCGGCTTGCAGAAAACCATGGATTCCCGTAACAGCGCTGTCGACCCAGATCCCACTTTGAATTTCAAGGCCAGGTTACCTTCTATCGGCGAGGGTGAGTTTTCTGAAGTGGCATTTGGTGCTGTTTTTGATACGAATCCAAATAATTACCACACCATGTATCTTACGGTCGGCGGTTTTGGCCTTGGCTGGAACTTTGGCGGCAATCCCGGCAGCGGCATGGCAAATTACGGCAAATACAACCGGGACAAAAAAGAACCGGAATCGCTCTGCCTGCTAATCGGAGCAGAATTCCCGGCCAGAAAGCCCGGTGAACGCGGGTATCGCAGTCAGTATTTTCTCGATTACAACGGCGATGTCGTTTCAGCTGGCTGGCGCTATAGCTCGCATCGCGGGTTCTGGGTAGATGCCGCTGTTCACAGCCCGAGCAGTTATGACGTATTTTATGATTATCGACCCCTGATAGTAGGGTTGGGCGCCAATTTCTAAAATTTGCCGATTCTGAGGCTATCCTGATATAATTTGCCATCCCTGACAGGAGGATGGCAAAATGAGGCTTTTTACCGCAGAGGAAATGCGTGCCGCTGACCGGCATGCAATAGAAAAGGTGGGAATACCGGGGCTGGTGCTCATGGAAAACGCCGGTATCAAAGCATTGCTCACTCTTGAGAAAATTCTTGGCGGCCTCAAGGGCAAAAGGTTCACCATCGTCTGCGGGAAGGGAAACAATGGTGGCGATGGTCTGGTGATCGCGCGTCATCTGTTCAATAACGATATTCCGGTGCATGTTTTCGTGACCGCCACCCCGGATGAGATGTCCCCTGAAGCCCGCACCAACTGTGAAATTCTCCTGAAGACCGGGGTTAACCCGGGTCTGCTCAAAGAAAGCCGTGATATTGACCGGTTGCGCATTGCGATGGAATTCTCAGAATGCCTCATCGACTGTCTTTTTGGTACTGGCATTTCCGGCGATGTTAAAGGGTTTCCGGCTGAAGTTATCAAGGCGATGAACGATACCCGTGCGACGCGCGTGGCAATCGATCTGCCTTCGGGTCTGTGTGCGACCACAGGTCGGGTTTCAAACCCCTGTTTTGCAGCCAATTACACCATCACTCTCGGAGTTCCGAAGGTGGGGCTGTTCGTTCTTCCGGGCAAACGGGCCGCCGGAGAAATCTGGATTGCCGATATCGGTATGCCGGCTGTTTCTGCGGCCAGCCCGGGTTCAACTCACTTCCTCGTTACCTCCGGGCTTGTTTCATCAATTGTGCCGCAGCGCGATGACTGTATCAACAAGGGAGATGCCGGCAGGCTTCTTATCGTGGCCGGCTCGGCGCAATATCAGGGGGCTGGAGTCATGGCGTCTTTTGGAGCGCATCGCTCAGGTGCCGGTCTCGTAACTCTGTGTTTGCCTGAGTGTCTTGATGGAAAGCTCTGTTGTCAGATTCTTCCCGAGACTATTCTGAATTATCTGCCTTCGGCTGACGGCGGCTTTTCGCTGACCCGCGAAAAATGCGCCGAACTGGCCGGGCGCTATCGAACTCTTCTCGCAGGCCCGGGCTGGGGGCGCGGCGACGAACGGGCCGTTTCTCTCGAAAACCTTCTCCACAGCTGGAAGGGAGTCATCGTTCTCGATGCCGATGCTCTGAATATGATTGCTGACCAGGAATTACCAGTACGCCAGGGGGCAAGAATTATCATTACTCCGCATCTGGCAGAGATGGCACGTCTGTGCCAGACAACCGTAGCCGAAGTGGCCGAGAACCAGGTGGAAATTGCACGCCGTTATGCAGCCGAAAAACGAGTGATAGTAGTATTAAAATCAGCTATAACCGTGATTGCCGACCCGCGTGGCACTGTTTATATCAATAGTCGTCCCAACAGTGGTCTGGCCCGGGGCGGATCGGGAGATCTGCTGGCCGGGTTGATTGCCGGACTCGTGGCGACCGGCATGACAGAATTGAACGCTGCCATTGCCGGGGTATTCCTGCTTTCAGAAGCAGCTGAACAGGCAAAAACTGAACTGGGAGCAGATGCGATGTCGGTTACCGAAGTTGCTTCCTTTATTCCTCGGGCTTTCAAATCGATTCGCGGTGAACTGCAATCTGAAAAACGTTAAAATCGCTGGAAATTTTTCAATGCACAGTGCATAATGGAACCGAAGTCAAACCATACAAGCAGGTATAACAGTTGATAGGAATAACATTCATTGGTTCCGGCAGCAAGGGTAATGCCGCACTTCTGGAGCTGGAGGGGCGCAACTATCTTCTTGATGCAGGGCTTTCCTGCAAACGCATCAGGGACTTTCTCGAAGAACGGAACCTTGATTTTTCAGACCTTTCAGGAATTTTCCTGACGCACGAACATGACGATCATATCAAAGGACTGCGGGTGCTGCTCGATCGCACCGTCGACCTGCCTCTTTACTGCACGAGGGGCACAATGTGCGCACTGAATGCCCGGGGCCTTGAAGTGGCAAATCATGTTGAAATCGTTTATGGGCGCCGTCACGAGCTGCCAGGGTGTAGTTTCCTGCCGTTCAGGGTGCCTCACGACGCAACTGAACCTGCGGGTCTGAGGTTTGAAGGCCGTGACAGGGTTATGTCTCTGGCGACCGACCTTGGGCATATTACACCTGAGGTGCTTGAAAATATGAAAGATGCCGACCTGGTGTGCATCGAAAGCAATTATGACGAAGACATGCTGCGCACCAGTTCTTATCCGGCCTGGCTCAAACGCAGAATCAGAAGCCCAATGGGCCATTTGCCCAACGAAGGGGTTCGGGGCGTGTTGTCACGCATGACCAAAGTGCCGGAAGCTCTGGTATTGATGCACCTCAGCCAGGAATCAAACACGCCGGCCCTGGCGGTCGATGCCCTCGAAACCTTTTTTGCCAACTCAGGAGCAAGATTCAGAACTGCTCATCTGAGTCTCACCGCCCAGGACCAACCTGGAGAAAGATTGCTGGTCGGCTCTTCCTTGCCGGCAAATCTGAGAAATTCGCTGTTGCACCATGACGATCAGGTTGCCACAGGAAAAATTTCCCTGCGATGAAAGTCGAGATTCTCATGCTCGGCAGGATTACCGACAAGCCTTATCAGAAGCTTATAGACCAGTATCTCGAAAGGTGTTCCCGTCGGCTTCCGGTTGAAATTATTCATTGCCGTAACGAAGAAGAACTTTTAAAACGGCTTGAAGGGCGTGAATGCATAATAGCGCTCGATGAACATGCCAGATGCCCAGATACCGACGGGTTTTGCCGCTGGCTCGGGCAGAAGATCAATTCCGGAATCAACCGGATGACTCTCTGCCTTGGCGGTGCAGAAGGTCATGATCCGAGGGTAAGAGCCATGGCAGGAGAATGTGTTTCGCTTTCGCCAATGACTCTGAACCATCAGCTCGCGCTGCTGGTCATGTGCGAGCAGTTGTATCGCGCTATTTCAATAATGTTCGGAGAGCCATACCATAAAGCATGATTCATATCGAAAAGAAAAAAATCGAGCAGATCAGCCGGCTGGTGCATGAGTATTCGGGTATCGTCGTCGAGCGGGTCACCACCCGTCAGGTCGAAAAGAAAATAGCCGATCAGATGCAGCGGTTCAATGTCAGCAATCTCGATGACTACATAAGAATTCTCGAAGGGTTCGCCCACAATCCGCTGGCCATGGATGATCTTATTTCCGATCTGACAGTCAGCGAGAGTTATTTTTTCCGGAATCCGGGTCAGTTTGCCTACATGCTGGAAGTTCTACTGCCGGAGTTTTTCGCCAGAAACAATGGCCGCTTTCCTTTTCGCATCTGGAGCGCCGGATGCTCGCGCGGTGAAGAAGCATATTCGATCGCAATGCTGGTTAAACACTACCAGCAGAAATATCCCGATGCCAGATTCACTATCAATGCCGGTGATATAAATTCCCGCAATCTCCAGTTGGCACGAGAAGGGGTATTCAGCAGCAGATCGCTGCGTGACAAACTGGCCGATTTTGAAATTCGCCTCGGGTTTACCCCCGGTCAGAAGGATTCGAACGGCAATTGCGTAATTTCTGAAGATCTGCGTAAAATGATCGAGTTTCAAAGACTCAATCTTAAAAATATACAGAGCTTGAAATGCTTTACCGGGTCCGATATCATTTTCTGCAGGAACGTGTTGATTTACTTCGATGATCATCTGCGAAACAGATTGTTCGAAGAGTTTTTCAGGTATCTAAACCCTGGAGGAGTCATCTTCCTCGGTGAAAGTGAATGTCTTCCCGCTGTGAATCATGGTTTTGAGACAATCAATCATAATAACAGCTATGCCTATCGCAAGTCTTTTCCGAAGCAGAGCAAATGACAGAAACGAAAAAAATCAAAGTGCTGATTGTTGATGATTCCGCTTTCATGCGCACTGCCATCGAGCGCATGATAAATTCAGACCCGACTCTCGAGATTGTCGGGTCGGCGGCAAACGGCCGCGAAGCGGTCGAAAAGGTTGCCCGTCTGCGGCCGAACGTCGTGACCATGGACGTGGAAATGCCGATCATGGATGGACTGCAGGCTTTGAAAGAAATCATGCGCCTGTGCCCGACTCCTGTGCTGATGGTCAGTTCGTTGACCAAAGAAGGTGCGAAAGTGACCTTAGATGCTTTCGATCTGGGAGCCGTCGATTACGTTCCCAAGCCAGGTTCGACATTATCTGCAACCATTTTGACTCTCAAGGAAGACCTGCTGCAGAAGATCCATGCCGCTGCCGGCTGTCAGCCGCGCACCGTAAAACTTGAATATTCGCAGGCGCGCAAAGGTCAGAAAAAGGTTTTGACCAGTGCTGACGAAATAATCAACCGCGCTGTTTTCATTGGCGCATCAACCGGCGGGCCGCCGGCGGTTCAGAAAATTCTCAGTCTCCTTGATCCGGCACTGCCTGCACCGATAATCATTGCGCAACATATGCCGAAGGCTTTTACGTCTGCCTTTGCATCGCGCATGAATCTTCTTTGCGGTATCAGAGTCAAAGAAGCATGTGATGGCGAAATACTGCAGAACTCGGTGGCCTATATCTGCCCGGGTGACCACCAGACAAGGCTGAGCCGTTCCCTCGAAGGCAAATGCTGTTTTGTGATCACGCCGAATACATCAGAACAGGACCGCTTTGCCCCCTGCATCAATACTCTGTTTTTTTCTGCCGCCAAGGAATTTGCCCATAAGACCATCGGGGTAATCCTTACCGGAATGGGTGAAGACGGCGTCAGGGGGCTGAAGAATATCAAATTGATGGGTGGCCTGACCATCGCTCAGGATCGTGGCTCTTCGGTTGTTTATGGCATGCCGCGGGCAGCTCTTGAGCAGGAAGCCGCCGTCAGAATTCTCAATCTCGATGAGATTGCGCGCGAAATTGAACTTTCTTTGAAATGAGCCGCTGGCGGCCTATTTAATGAGGAGAAACAGACAGTGAATTTCAATACCGACGAATTGATGGAAATGGCTATTCAGATCGAAAGAAATGGTAAGGAATACTATTCCATGATGCTCGAACGGTCTGAAAATGAAGAAGTGAAAAAGGTTTTTGACTTTCTTGGCCGTGAAGAGCAAAGTCATCTCGACAATTTTCTTAAAATTCGCCAGAAGCTCGCTGAGAGCAGCGAAAATGGCGAAATTGAGATTGCCGACGAATACAACACTCCTGAAATGGGTGCCTATCTAACAGCTCTTTTCGATGGGCGGGTTTTTCCGAATTTGAATTCACACGCTGAAATTGCTCAGGAAATCAAGTCTGATGAACAGGCGGTTTATCATGCCATTGGTTTCGAAAAGGATACGGTGCTGTTCTTTCAGGAGATTCTCAGCATTCTTGGCCCGGCCGACCAGAATCGTCCGCTGGTTGAAGAACTTATCCGCCAGGAAAAAATTCATATTGCGAGATTGTATACGCTGTTGGGCAATCTGAAATAAAATATGCGCGAAAAGGCTGAGAGGCGAACAAGAAGGTGTGGTTTCAGGCTGCCGCAGGGCGCCGAAATTATTCTATCTCTCTGTCTTTTCATTGTCGATGCTCTGTTGCTGAATCAGGTATTCATCACTACTTTCTCGCTCTGGCTTGGTTCCAAACACCAGATTCATATCTATCTGAATTCGTATTATCAGGTCAGATGGGTTTTTCTCGGGTTATACGCCGGGTTTGGCCTTATGACAGGGCTTTTCAATATTCGTCGCCTGAATGCCGCATCAGACATATTTTCACATGTTACCAGCACTTTGCTGGCTTCGTTCATCAGTTTCAATCTTCTCGCTTTCTTCTCTCGCAGTATTGCGAGTCACGCACATACTTTTCCGCGGCCGATTTTTCTGCTGGCGACCGGCCTGAGTATTGTCTGCGCCTTCGCGATCAGAGCACTGGTCACCTGTCTGTTCAAGCCGCATCCTCGTATCGTCAGAGCCATAATCATCGGCAACCTGGCTGAGGGCCGGCGTATAATCAAGCATTTCCACCGCCGGGGTGGCGTCAGGTTCAGAATTGTGCATGTAATGAATGCCGATCAGGTTGGTGATCTTGCCGCCGAAGTCGTTTTCAGGCATGCCCACGAAATTTTCGTCACCGACCCGGCGATCAACCTGGATGGTTTCTGGGCTCAGATTTATTATAACCGCAAGGAAGAGCCACACTCTTTCAACGTCAGAATCTCGGTAGATCCACGCAAAGCTGCCGGCACCGTTGGATTGCAGAGCCTTGAAGATTTTCCGCTGATCACAATCGCATCCAGGCCGATGACTTCCCTGCAGCGCTTCGGAAAAAGGTTTTTCGATATCTGTTTTTCCTTGTTCGCACTGATGATTTCTCTGCCGGTGATGGTTGCAACCGCTGTTCTCGTCAGAATCGATTCCCCTGGGCCGATTTTTTACACGCAGAAGCGGGTTGGCCGCTATGGAAAAGAGTTTGATGTAATCAAGTTTAGATCGATGCGCGTTGGTTCAGAAGCACGCGTTGGCCCGACCGTATCTACCGCTGACGATCCGCGCATTTCGCGGCTTGGAAAATTTCTCCGCCGCTTTGGCATCGACGAACTGCCGCAGTTTTTTCTGGTGCTGACCGGCGAAATGTCGGTCGTTGGCCCACGCCCCGAGCGTCCATTCTTTGTCAGAGACTATTACGAATTTCAGGGCCGCAGGTTGTCGGTAAAGCCTGGCGTAACCGGTCTGGCAGCCGTTAATTCGCGTTATTACCTCAGGCTTGTCGATAAGGTTACGTATGATTATTATTATCTCGATAATTACAGCCTGATCCTGGATATAAAAATCGTGTTCCAGACGGTCTGGGTGCTTTTGTTCGAGTCTCCCAAGGCTCTACAGGACAAACATCACGAACTCGATCAGATGAAAAAAATATCGGCTGAAAATGAGGCAACAGGAGAAAAAAATGGCAATTGACGCCGGCATGACGATTGCAGAAATACTTAGACAGAAACCGGCTGCGGCAAAAGTTCTGCAACAGTTCGGCATGCACTGCATTGGCTGTGCCGTAGCAGCCGGCGAGACCCTTGAGGGGGCAGCCAGAGCCCATGATGTCGACCTTGAAGAATTGCTCAAGGCACTGCAGAAAGAAGATTAACCCGGTCATAACGCGGTTTGGAATTAGTCGTTCAATATGGTATAATGACCAAACTTTGCAGCATTGATACATACTGATGATTTTAAACCGAATACGCGAACCCAGAGACCTGGAATCACTCTCTATAGACGAATTGAAGCAGCTCAGCGACGAAATCCGCGAGCGCATAATCAGCGTCGTATCGAGTAATGGAGGGCATCTTGCCAGTAATCTCGGCATCGTCGAGCTTACCCTGGCCATTCACAGAGTGTTTCATTCGCCACATGACCAGATCATCTGGGATGTCGGGCATCAGTCATACACTCACAAATTGATCACCGGGCGGGCCGAAAAGTTTCAGACTCTGCGTACTCTTGGCGGCCTGAGCGGTTTTCCGAAAATCTGCGAAAGTCGTCACGATATTTTCAACACCGGGCACAGCTCGACTTCGATTTCTGCGGCGCAAGGCCTGGCCATTGCCAAAGACCAGCTGCAGCTGGGCGGTAAAACCATCGCTGTCATCGGTGATGGAGCTCTGACCGCTGGCATGGCCTTTGAAGCGCTGAATTTCACCGGGCACGAAAAGAACGATGTGGTGGTCATTCTCAATGACAACGAAATGTCCATTTCACCTAATGTCGGTGCTCTGTCGATGTATCTGCACCGTCTGCGCCTTGAACCCGCCTACACCACTCCGAAAGATTATCTCGCCTACATTCTGAAGCAGATACCTGGTTTTGGTTCACGACTATATAACGTTATCAGCCGTCTTGAAGGCAGCCTCAAATATCTGCTGACTCCGGGCATGCTTTTTGAAGAATTCGGTTTCAAATATTTCGGCCCGGTTGATGGTTACGATTTTGAAACTCTTGAGCGCGCACTGGTACGCGCCCGCGATCGAAAAGGCCCGGTGCTTGTGCATGTGCTCACAGAAAAGGGCCGTGGTTATCAACCTGCCCAGGAGCAGCGCCCAAAATTTCATGGTATCGGGCCGTTCGAAATCGAAACCGGCAAGGTTAAGAAATCCGGCGAGTCCAGACCAACCTTTACCGAGGTTTTCGGCGAAACTCTCTGTAAGCTGGCTGCCGAGAACCGCAAGATCGTTGCAGTAACCGCTGCCATGAAAGAAGGCACCGGGCTTAACCGTTTTGCCAGCGAATTTCCTTCACGCTTTTTCGACGTTGGCATTGCCGAACAGCATGCGGTAACCATGGCGGCCGGAATGGCCAGAGGCGGGCTCAAGCCTTTCGTGGCAATTTATTCAACCTTCATGCAGCGTGCCTTCGATCAGGTGATTCATGATGTCGCCCTGATGAATCTGCCGGTGGTTTTCTGTATCGACCGGGCAGGCCTGGTCGGAGAAGACGGGCCCACGCATCACGGTGCTTTCGACCTGTCCTTCATGCGTGTGGTTCCAAACCTGCAGGTGCTTGCTCCTGCCGATGAAATCGAACTGCAGATGATGTTGAAATACGCGGCCGCTCACGACGGGCCCCTGGTCATTAGATATCCCCGCGGTTCAAGCGCCGGCAGAGGGGAAATCAAACAACCACGGCCAGAGATCGTTGCCGGTCGGGCAGAACTGTTACACGATGGCGATCAAATATCGATCTGGGCGCTTGGCCATGCTTTTGCAGCGGCCGCCGTTGCAGCCCAGGAACTTGAGAAGAGCGGGGTCAGCGTCAGGCTTGTCAACCCACGTTTTGTCAGACCCTTCGATGTTGAAATGCTCGCCGATACGGTGCGGCGCAATCTGCCAATAATCACCGTTGAAGAAAACGCTCTGCCGGGAGGTTTTGGCAGTATGGTCGCCGAATATGCCCTTGAACTTGGGCATACTGCCGGATTGCTGCGTATCGGCCTGCCGGATGAATTCATTCAGCATGGCAGCCAGGAAGAACTGCGCAGCATTCTCAAAATCGATGCCCCGGGCATAAAAGAACGTATTCTCAGCTGGCTGAAAGCCCGGCACCGCCCCTGAACCGTCTCTAAGCCATAAATGAAAACCGGCCATCTGCAGCAGCAGGTGGCCGGTTTTGTTCAGCAGTATTAAACCGACAGCTTGAACCCTACCAGGGCCAGTGGCGGAATGTCGATGACTATCGACTGGTCGCGATAGTGCCAGCCCTGCTTTTCGCTCCAGCGACCGCCGAAGTTGCCGACATTCGAACCGTAATACATTTCGCTGTCGGAATTGAGAACTTCACGGTAATAGCCTTCGCGGGGGACGCCGAGCCGGTAGCCGGTGCGCGGCACCGGGGTAAAATTGGCTACGAAAACCATCATGTCGTCATTACTGTCACCTTTGCGTACCCAGCTGACCATGCTGCTGTCGGCATCGTCAAAGTTGATCCATTCGAAACCGCTCGAATCGGAATCTTTAAGGAACAATGCCGTTTCGTTGCGATACAGATGATTCAGGTGGGTTACCAGCCGTTGCAGGCCCTTGTGTGGGTCGTAGTCGAGCAGGTGCCAGTCAAGACTCTGGTTGCTGTTCCATTCGTTCCACTGACCGAAATCGGTGCCCTGGAAAAGAAGCTTTTTGCCGGGCATGGTCCACATCATGCTGAACAGCAGCCTGACGTTGGCAAATTTCTGCCAGAAATCGCCTGGCATTTTGTTGATCAGATTTCCTTTGCCATGCACGACTTCATCATGCGACATGACATAGATAAAATGCTCATGAAATGCATATATGAGCGGGAAAGTCAGGTTGTTGTGATGATAACGCCTGTAAATAGGATCTTTCTGGAAATAGGTCAGGGTATCGTTCATCCAGCCCATGTTCCATTTGAAGGTGAAGCCCAGGCCGCCATCTCGGCAGGGTTTTGAGACCCCTGGCCAGGCGGTTGATTCTTCGGCGATGTTCATTATACCGGGATGTTTTTCCTGGCAGATGCTGTTGAGATATTTGAGAAATTCAATGGCTTCGAGGTTTTCGCGCCCACCATACTGGTTTGGTACCCATTCGTCAGATTTGCGCGAGTAATCGAGATAGAGCATCGAGGCTACCGCATCGACGCGCAGACCATCTATGTGGTATTTATCCATCCAGAACAGGGCACTGCTGATGAGGAAATTCTTGACTTCATTGCGGCCGAAATTGAATATCAGGGTCGACCAGTCTTTGTGCTCACCCTGACGCGGGTCAGCGTGCTCATATAATGCGGTGCCGTCGAATTTGGCCAGGCCGTGCGCATCTTTGGGAAAATGTGCCGGAACCCAGTCGAGCAGAACGCCGATGCCCTGCTGGTGCAGATAGTCGACGAAATACATGAAATCTTTTGGACTGCCAAAACGACTGGTTGGGGCAAAATACCCGGTAACCTGATAACCCCACGACATGTCGAGAGGATGCTCGGTGACGGGCAGCAGTTCGATATGCGTGTAGCCAAGCTTTTTGGCATAATCCGCCAGCAGAGGTGCCAGTTCGCGGTAAGTCATGAAGCGGTTGCCTTCTTCAAGGTTGCGCATGAATGAACCGAGATGGCATTCGAAGATCGAGACCGGTTCGCGGTGCCAGTTCTTCTGGGTGCGGCTTTTTATCCAGTCGCCGTCTTTCCAGTCGTAGCCGCTGATATCGTAAATTTTGCTTGCGGTTTTCGGCCTGACTTCAGCATAGAATGCAAACGGATCGATCTTTTCGAGCAGGTGACCCTGCTGAGTTTTTACTTCAAATTTATAGTTCTGCCCGGGCTGCAGGCCGGGAATAAAGATTTCCCAGATGCCGGAATTGCCCAGCGAGCGCATGACATGGCGTCGGCCATCCCAGCAGTTGAAGTCGCCGATAACGCTGACGCGCTTGGCATTTGGTGCCCAGACCGCGAAAGAAATGCCGCCCAGCTTGTCTTGATAATAATCCATGTAGCGAATGTGGGCGCCGAGTTTTTCGTAGAGTTCGAGATGGTTGCCTTCGTTGAACAGATACTGGTCTGTTTCGCCAAGAGTGGGCATAAAGGCGTAAGAATCATAAAATTCAGCGCTGGCACCGTTGGGATAATAACTCTTGAGCCGGTAGGCAAAAACACTCTGCCGGTCAGAAATCACCGCTTCAAAAAAGCCTGCCGCATCCAGTTTGTTCATTTTGAAGGGCATGCCATTGGCGATATCGATTACTTCGACCTTTTCGGCATCAGGTAGAAAGGCTCTGACCGCCACGCACTTCTTTCCTTTGAATTCGGCAAGATGAGCGCCGAGTATCTGAAAGGGGTCGTGATGGTCTGTTTTAACAATGGCTGCTATAGCGCCCTTGTCGATAATCTGATTCATTGAATGCTCCTGTTCTTTTTTGGTCGAAGGCTTTCAGAGAATGCGGGTTTTGATCTGGTTCTCAAGTTCTGGTTCAGGGGTAACGCCGACAAGGGTGTGAACTGCTTTACCATTTTTGAAGAACAGAAGAGTCGGAATCGTCGAAACGTTGAAGCTGGCAGCCAGATCAGGGCTGTCGTCGACATTGAGTTTCGCTATTTTAACTTTACCGGCATATTTCCCGGCCAGGCTGTCGATGATTGGACCCATCATGCGGCAGGG
>CAZPCO010000011.1:0-26710 GCA_964585025.1 uncultured bacterium
AGTTAACTTTTTTTCTGGCCGATGTCAATAGCAATAGACCAGACCAGCACCCAGCAACACCTTTTTCGAAACATGGAATCAACGTCTGTCAAATCAGCGATTAACCGGTTCTGACATTACTCAGACAGTAAACGGGGCTAAATATCCTATCTGACCAGCCCGCTTGATTCATAAGAAGCAGGCTTTCTTCAACATTCATCAAATGCTTACCAAACATCAGAACGGCGGGATTGCTGTTATAACAGACCTCTTCAGACAGTCAGGCAATACTCTTCGCCGGGTTTGAAAATCAGCACTTCGGCGCGGGAGCCTACCTTTGCCTTGAAAGCCTGCGGGTCACTTTTGATCAATGGAAACGTGTTGTAATGGATCGGCACCACCCGGCGGGTCTGCACGAATTCAACCGCCCGGGCAGCCGATTCGACGCCCATGGTGTAGCGGTCGCCGATTGGCAGAAAGCTGAGATCGGGTTTGAAAAACTCGCCGATCAGCTTCATGTCGTAAGTCAGGCCGGTATCGCCCGCGTGATAGATGCGCATGCCGTCAATCTCGACAACCACCCCGGCAGGACTGCCCTTTTCCGCTGAATGCAGCGCCGGTACCATATTGAACCGCACGCCGCCAAAACTGACAGTACCGCCAACATTCATACCTTCGGCAGTTATGCCGTTATGCTGAGCTTCGACAGCCGTTTCGTGAATCGCGATCAGTACAGCGCCGGACTTTTTGCAGATTTTGAAAGCATCACCGACATGATCGCCGTGATAATGCGTGATAAAAACCGCATCGACATGGCCGATCCGGTCGACGCCATATGGGGCAGACGGATTGCCGCTGATGAACGGGTCGATCAGAATCGTTTTCGAACCGCTGATTTTGACTGCCGAGTGACCAAGCCAGGTAATTTTGAGCATTGCAGACCTCCTGTGCGTTTAAAGCTATTGCTCCTTCAAATTCTCACAAAACTGCATCCTCTATTATGCCTGTACATTCTATCACGATCAGAAAAGCCGACATCATTGTATCCTGCAAAAACAAGATAGCGTCGCTTCCATTGGCAGGCTTTCTCCGGGCCTGCCAATGATTAATCTGATGAAGCCTGATTTATGCAGTAATCAATTGATGAGAAATGGCACTGATGCAGGCAGCAACGCCATGCAGTCTGCATCAGTGCGAACATCATCAGGGTCTCACTACCCTGAACCCCTGGGTCTCAGCCTGGTAATATGGGTAATCATAGCTTCTATAGGCAACCGTCAAAAAGCTTGCATTGTCAGACCAGCTGCCGCCGCGTGTTATCCTGAACGTACCGCCGACCGGACCACGATAGTCATTCTGAACGCCGGAAGGATAGACCCCGTAATAATCCCAGCACCATTCCCAGACGTTGCCGCTCAGGTCATAAATGCCGAGTTTATTAGCCGATTTATAGCCGACCGGGTTAGTCGCAGCCTGTGAGAACCAGGCAAAATCAGCAGCGGTGTTGCTTCCATCGCTACCGGAGAAAAGTTTCTGATAACCGGTAGTGTTAACCTGACCGGGGTTGTCCCGATCAGCATCCATGGCAGCCCACATCCACTCCATCTCGGTTGGCAGGCGGTAACCGTTCGCCGACCAGTTGCAGGTCGCCGCATTCCAGTTGGCGTTGTCTGTGGTCGGTATTGCCGCGTAGGTCAGCGTCGAGAAATTAACACCACTGACTGCATAGACCGGCGTCAGGCCTTCGGCAATACTGAGTTTGTTACAGAATGCGATCGCGTGATACCAGCCGGTCATCTGCACCGGGTCGGTAACCCCGCTCGAATAGGCCGTATTTGTCGGGTCAGAACCCATGATCGTGCTGAACTGGTCTCGGGTGATTTCGTGCTGACTCATTCTGAACTTTGTCAGCGATGAACGGTTTGTTGAAGTTGCATCGCGTTGAAAAGTTCCGGCCGGAACGAACTTCAGCGTACCGATGCCAGCCGAACTGTAGCTGTAGTCAACCGTAAGAGAAGGGTTGGCAACGGTGCTGACGCTTGAATTACCGACCGCATCGGTAATACGGACACTTATTTCGCCTCCGAAGGTTATGGCATTTTGAAGAGCGTCGCTGCTGGCAAAACCTGCATCGAAAGCTACTGATGTTTCACCCGCCAGAATGCTCAGATCACGAATCGGAGTTGCAAATGCCGCGCCCCCGATGAGAAGCTCGGCAGAACCACCGGTAGCCTGATCTGCGGTTATTGTCGCCCCGGCGGTCAGATTGGTATTTGATGAATTGAGCGTATTGGCAACGACCGTGCCACCGACCGGAGTCAGTGAAACTGACGTCGGCGCGGCGGGAGCGATATAATCAACGGTCAGAACCGGGTTTGCAACAGTACTGGTATTAACGTTACCCGCACGATCTTTAACACGAACGCTGATAGTACCACCGGCCGTGATGGCTGCCTGCAAAGCAGCAGTAGAACCATAACCCGGATTGAATGAGACAGTGTTGTCAGCTGCCGAAATCTGCATATCTTTGATCGGAGTAGCGAACGGCACACCACCGATCAGCAGTTCCGCTTCGCTGGCATTCTCATTGGCGATGATAGACGCAGTAGCGAGCAGATTGATATTGGTAGAATTCAGGGCATTCGCGACCACTGTGCCACCAACCGCTCCGATAAGAACACCGGAAGGCGCGGAAGGTTTTACATAGTCGACCAGCAGGGTCGGGTTCACAGTGCTGATGCTTACATTGCCGACGCTGTCACGAATACGTACACTGATGACGCCGCCGCTGGTGACAACAGTCTGCAGTACCGGATTATTCGCAGTTCCAGCTGAGAAATTGACTGTCGTATCTCCGGCAAGAATAGTTGTATCTTTCAGCGGGGTGGCAAATGAATTGCCGCCAACCAGCAGTTCAGCTTCGCCACCGGTAGCCTCGCCAGCCGCAATCGTCGCCTGGGCGGTCAGATTGGTATTGGTGGTATTGATGGCATTTGCAACCACTGTGCCGCCAACCGGTGTCAGAACAATACCGGTCGGGAGAGATGGGGCAACGTAATCAACCACCAGAGCCGGGTTACCGACGCTGCTGACCGTACTGTTGCCGGCCGCATCGCGAACTCTGACACTGACGGTTCCGCTGTTACCAGCGCTGACAAAAGCCTGCAGAGCAGCGTTGCTCAAGGTTGCAGTATTGAACGTGACCGAGATATCGCCTGCATTGATGATAGAGTCTTTAATAGCTGTGGCAAAAGAATTGCCGGCAACCAACAGCTCGGCTTCACCACCTGCCGCCTCACCGGCAGTTATCTTGGCAGATGCCTGCAAACTGGTATTGGTATTATTGAGAGTATTGGGATAAATAGTTCCGCCGGTTGGCAGGAGCACAACCTCAGTTGGCGCCGTCGGTGGGGTATAATCGACGATCAGTGAAGGATTAGCAACCGTGCTGACACTGATGTTTCCAGCTGCATCCGTGATGCGAACGCTGATCGAGCCACTGGCCGGGAAAGCTGTCTGCACAGCAGCGGTGCTGTTCAAGCCCGCACTGAAGTTAACGGAAGTATCCCCGGCGGCAATCAAGTTATCAATGATCGCCGGCGTGAATGACTGGCCGCCAATCAACAATTCGGCTGTGCCGCCGGTGGCCTGGCCGGCGCTGATTATTGCCGAAGCGGTCAGATTGGTGCTGGTGGTGTTGAGAGTATTGGCAACGACTGTGCCGCTGATCGGAGTCAGAGTGACGGATGTTGGAGCGGCGGGAGCTGTGTAATCGACAGTCAGAGTCGGATTATCACCGGCGCCGCTGACAATGGAATTGCCGGTCGCATCTTTCAGGCGGATGCTGATGACACCGCCGGCACTGATTGCCGAGCGCAGCGCCGCGTTGTCTGAGGTTCCGGTCGAGAAGTCGACACTGATATCGCCGCTTTGAATATCAGTATCCTTGAGCCCGGCAAGTAACGCACCGTCCAGCAGAAGTTCGGCGGTGCCGCCGGTTGCCTGACCGGCAGCAATAGTTGCCGAAACATCGAGACGGGTGTTGGTAGTATTGAGCGTATTGGCAACGACCGTACCGCCGACCGGAGTCAGCGTGATAGAGGTTGGTGCCGCCGGGGCCCAATAATCAACGAGAAGAACAGGATTCCCTGTTGTGCTTACAGTTTCGTTGCCCGCCGCATCGATCAGTTTGACGCTGATTTCTCCGCCGGCAGGAACCGCGGCCCGAAGCCCCGGGTTATCTGAAGTGGCGGCCGGGAAATTCACCACGATATCCCCGGCAAGAATATTATTATCAACTATGACCGGTCCGAAAGAAAAGCCGCCGACCAGCAGTTCTGCACTGCCACCGGTAGCCTGCCCTGCCGCTATGGTAGCCTGAGCGGTCAAACCTGTATTGGTCGAATTGAGAGCATTGGCGGTAATAGTGCCGCCAATCGGCGACAGGAGAATCGAAGTCGGAGCAGCAGGCGGTGTATAATCGACGAGCAGGGTCGGGTTGCCAACGCTGCTGGTTATGACATTTCCTGCCGCGTCAATGAGGCGGACGCTGATGACACCACCGCTGGTGACCGCTGCCTGCAAAGCGGCATTATCGGAAGTTCCGGCCGTGAAATCAACGCTGGTGTCGCCTGCCAGAATAGAAGTATCTTTAATTGGACCGGCAAACGAAGAACCATTTATCAGCAGCTCAGCTGAGCCGCCGGTCGCCTGGCCGGCGCTGATTATTGCCGAGGCGGTTAAATTGGTGTTGGTTGTATTGACGGCATTGGTGATCACTCTGCCGCCTGCTGCACTGACCGTGACGGAGGTCGGGGCTGACGGTCCACTGTAATCAACGACCAGAGTCGGGTTGCCGACACTGACAATCGCGTTATCGGCAGCATCGAACAACCTGACGCTGATTTCGCCACCAGCAGTGAACGCCGCCTGCAAAGCAGCCGCACTATTTAGACCCGCATCAAAGGTGACGATGGTATCGGCAGCCTGAATGACGGTATCTTTGAGAGGCGGTGTGAATGCCGCCCCGTCGATCAGCAGTTCGGCGTAACCACCGGTTGCCTGCCCCGCAGTTATCGTTGCCTGAGCAGTCAGGTTGATATTGGTCGAATTGAGGAAATTGGCCACGACTGTGCCGCCGACCGGCGTAATCGCCGGTGCGATCGGTGTATCTGGTGCTGCGCTGTCATAGGTTCTGGAAATCTGAGTAACGGCAGTGTTGCCGTTGCCGGCGGCATCTTCAGTTTTAGAATCAGCTACTTCAACCGTCACCGCACCCTGAGTAACCGGTGTCAGCTCAAAGGTCCATGTCTGGCTGGCAACCGTTTCGACGAAATTTCCAACCGTGGCATTGACAACCGTTAAATCATTGACGTCGAAACTGGCAACCACCTCACTGAAGGCTATTGTCACCGGTATCGGACTGATATTGGTAGTTGTTGAAGCTGTCGATGCGAGCGTTGCACCGGGCCGGCCCGAATCATAGACGAAATTGAGCGTGTTTGCGGCTGCATTTGGGTTGCCGGCCACATCGGTCGCCTTCGCCGCCGCCAGATCGACGGTTACAAGACCTTCACCCGTGGGTGCCACTTCCGCAGTCCAGACAATGTTATCGACTGTGTTGAGGTTGGCGGGTGTTCCGTTAGTCACTGCCAGAGCGGCGAGAGTTAAACCAGTGACCGCTTTGCTGAAGGTAATGGTCACTGCTACCGGATTGTCATTGGTCAGTGCCGGCGCAGTCATGGTCACCGTAGGCTCGACGTTATCAAAATCGAGGCTGAACTGTGCGGCAGCAGTGTTACCGTTGCCGGCATTATCAACAACCCTGTCAGCTGCAAGATCAATGGTAATCGGGCCATTGACCGACCCGGTGATGTTAAAGGTCCAGACTTTATTATCTACTGTTGTCAGAGCGGCAACAGAACCATTGGCAATGACCAGATCACCTGCCTCAAAACCGCTCACCGCCTCACTGAAGGTTACAGTCATCGGAACCGGGCTGATTCTGGTAGTCGATGATGCGGTAGTCGAGAATGCCACCGATGGTCTGGCACTGTCATAGGCGATGCTGAGCGGGGCGGCAGCGGTGTTGCCGTTGCCGGCGGCATCGGTCGCTTTTCCGGCTGCCAGATTGACGGTCAGGTTGCTGCCGGTCGGCGTCAGGTCGAATGTATAAACCTTGTTGTCAGCAGTTGCCAGGTTGCCGGGCGTACCATTGACTACCTGCAGATCACCCAGCTCAAAGCCGGTAACCGACTGACTGAAAGTTACCACCACCGGTATCGGATTACTGTTGGTGGTTGCTGAGGCTGTTGTCAGAGCCACAGCCGGCATTTCTGAATCATAGGTGATACTGAACTGAGTGGCGACAGTATTGCCATTACCGGCGGCGTCAGTCGCTTTTCCGGCCGCAAGGTCGAGAGTGACCACAGCGTTGTCATTTGCCGAGGGCACGATATCGACGGACCATATCTTGTTATCACTGGTCGAGAGATTTGCGGCA
Source organism: uncultured bacterium (assembly GCA_964585025.1). Classification (GTDB taxonomy): domain Bacteria; phylum Muiribacteriota; class Ozemobacteria; order Ozemobacterales; family Ozemobacteraceae; genus Rifleibacterium. The sequence continues at coordinate 6,482 of CAZPCO010000011.1, forward strand.
GAGCCATTGCCAATGCTGAGATCAGCAGCAGTAAAGCCGGTCATCGCTTCGCTGAAGGTTATCGTTACCGGAACCGGGCTTGCGTTGGTCGGATCAGGTGCTGCCGACGAAAAAACCACCCCGGGAGCCAGTGAATCATAGGTAAAGCTGAGCGCCGTGGCCGCCGTATTATAGTTCCCGGCTGCATCCAGAGCTTTTCCGGCTGGCAGGTTCACGGTAACAGGGCCGTCAGTCGAGGGCGTGATCACAGCATTCCAGATTTTGTTATCGGTGGTGGCAAGATTAGCGATGGTGCCATTGCCGACACTGATATCGGCAAGCGTAAATCCAAGCACCGCCTCGCTGAAGGTAATCGTCAGAGGCACAGACAGACTATTGGTCGGATCGGAAGCAGTTGTCGAAAGCACTGCGTTTGGCTCAGTCTGATCAAAAACTACAACCAGCGGGACAGCCGCGCTGTTGCCGTTGCCGGCAGTATCAGAAGCCAATCCGGCTGCCAGACTGACCGTAACTTCGCCTGGCGCAGGAGGAGTCACATCGACTTTCCAGACCTTTCCCGCAGTAAGAACCTGCAGATTACCGGCATTTCCATTGATTACGCCCAGGTCGGCGAGCTCAAAGCCGGTCACCGTTTCTGAAAACGATACAGTGACAGTTATCGGGCTGATTCTGGTCGGATTGGCTCCGGCATCGGTTGTCAGCGTGACTGTAGGCTTCACAGAGTCGAAAGTCACACTCAGGGGGGTTGCCGCGGCATTGCCGTTCACCGCCACATCGCTGGCTTTATCAGCGGCCAGACTGACAGTAACGGCACCATCAGCCGGCGAAGTGACGTTGAAAGACCAGACCTTACCGGCAACAACTTCAACCAGAGAACCAGGTGTTCCGTTGGCAACCGTCAGATCGCCGATGGCAAAACCGGTTACAGCTTCGTCGAAGGTGATCGTAAAAGGAATCGGGCTGATTTTAGTGGTTGCTGAAGCAGTGGTGGCAAATAGCGGCACCGGTTTCCGGTTATCGTAGACAAAGCTGAGCTGAGCAGCAGCAGTATTCAGATTGCCAACGGCATCTGAAACCTTGCCTTCGGGCAGATCGACGCTGACTGGCCCATTTCCAGTCGGAATCAGATCAAAGGTCCAGCTTTTACCGGTTACGACTTCAGCAAGATTGCCGACCGAAGCATTGTTGAGAGTCAGGTCAGTCAAGGCAAAACTGATAACCGCTTTATCAAAAGTGATGGTTATCGGAACCGGGTTAATATTTGTCGTCGGTGAAGCGGTGGTCGCAAAAACCGCCGCGGGTCTTGCCGAATCGTAGGCAAAACTGAGCTGCGTGGCAGCTAAATTGCCGTTACCAGCAGCATCTATAACTTTGGCAGCGGCAAAATCGATGGTCACCAGGCCGTTAGCCGATGGAACGACAGTGAAAGTCCAGGTTTTGCTGGCAGTAGTTTCAACAAGATTGCCGGCGGTTCCGTTTGTAACTGCCAGGTCATCGAGAGTCAGGCCTGATATGGCTTTGCTGAAAGCAAGAGTAACGCTGACCGGACTGCTGTTGGTTGGATCACCTGCCAGGGTTGTCAGGGTAGTCGTCGGAGCAACCGTATCTCTGAGCACCTGATTGGCAGTCGAAGTTGAAGCCTTGTTGGGGTTACCAGCAGCATCAGAAGCCACATTGGCTGCCAGACTGACTATGATGGTGCCATCGACGGTCATGCCGCTGACAGCGACCAGAAAGGTCTTGCCATCCGCCGGGCTGGCGGCCGGGCTGATCGTTGCAGTCGTCGGATTGGCCGTTCCAGTCAGCGTCACATCAGAACCAATAAAGTCGGTAACCGTCTTGTTGAACTGTGCCACAAAATAAACGGTGGCGGCATTGGAAAGAGCCGGCTGAGTATCTTTCCGGTTGATGGTAACTGTAAGATCGGCAGTATCGATCAGCCAGGAAAAAACGGTGGCGCTGCCCGCCGGCTGCCAGTTGCCCAGTTCATCGCCGGCGACAACCTTCAGAACATTGTTGCCATCAGTGAGACCGCTCAGTTCGATTGGGTCTGCAACAGGCGTTTCACTGCTCCAGGAGCCATCGTTCAGGCTGTATTTATAGCTGACAACGCCCTGACCACCGACAACAATGGCTGCGGTTTTCTGATTACTTGGATTGGTTGGGGTTTGCGAAAGAACGGCAATCTTCACGTTGGTATCGACAACCCAGGTGAAACTGGTGGCGCTGCCGGTGGCCTGCCAGTTTCCAATGTCGTCACCGCCTATAACCTTGAGTGTATGCGAACCTGATACCAGACCAGTCAAAGATATTTTCGCCGTCTCGCTGGCAACGATTTCAGCTGACCAGCTGCCACCATCGAGACTGTATTTATATCTGGTGACTCCGGTGCCTCCAACGGTTATACTGACCGAAGTCTGATTTGTCAGAGTTGGCGGCAGATCGCTCAATATCGCGGTTTTTACAGTGGTATCTACCTTCCAGTTATAAGAGGTGGCATCTGCGGCTGTCTGCCAGTTACCCGCTCCGTCTAGACCCATAACCGCGAGCTGATGAATGCCATTAGCAAGTCCGGTAAGGGTGATCTTCTCATTGATCGACTTAACAGCACTGACTGTGCCCCCGTCAAGGGTATATCTATAGCTGGCAACCCCGGCACCGCCAACGGTTATCGCAGTCTGTGTCAAATTGGTGACCGCAGCAGGCAGGCCGCTGAGTTCGGCAACCGGTGCCAGAGTATCGATCTGCAGTTCATTTTTCGTGGTATCAGAGCCATTTATCCCGAATGAATTGGTTGCCGAAGCCAGAACATCGTAGATGCCGTCGGCAAGCGTATCGCTGACCTGAACGGTCCAGGCGGTTCCGTTGATTTCAGGAGTGTAGGTTTTGCCCTTGACCACAACCTGCATGGAAGCCGGAGTGGAATCTACGGTGCCGCTGACCAGAGGGGTCGTGTCATTCGTCAGGAGTGTCGTTACGGTTACATAGGGACGCGAAACCGTAGAGAACGACCATTGCGGTTGGTTTCCGATCGTATTGCCGAAATTGTCGGCAATTGCAGCGGACAATGTGACATTCAAAGTCTGATTGCCGGGAAGATTCGTTGCAGGTGCCCAGGTTATCGTTTTGCGATCTGCTGAAAGAGTGGCAGTACCCGGCACGGTTGTTCCGGCGCTCGAAACCGTTATCGCGGTAGAGGGCACCGAAGAGGGCAGCAATATCTCATCGAAAGCTACAATTATTCTGCTGTCCATGGTGATCCCGGTCGCGCCATGGGCGGGAGTGCGACTTAAAATAACCGGCGGTTTGCCATCTGCTTCATCCATCGTCTGAACATTGACAAGCATGCGCAGGTTTACTTTTCCGGAAGCGCCTTTGGGATCAGTCAGAGTAACACTGACCGTTGCAACACCGTAACTGTCCATGGCGGTCCAGGTGGCGGACTTTTTATCAGGCGCAACCTGCAGGGAGCCCTTGGACTTTTCCCACAGAATTTCCAGAAGAGGGAGGTCATCTGCATTGGCGTCGAAAGGAGTCAGATTGAGATACATGCGATCACCGGCAAGGCAGCTGACAGTTTTTACTCCCGAGACATTCTCAGCGATCAGAACTCCTGAAGGGGCCTGATTGCTGGAGTCTGGTGCCGTAACCGTCTGTTCAACAAAAGCCGGAGTCGTGCCTGAAATGAACGAGCCATTGAAACTGGAAAACGCTGAAGAACCAAAAATTTTCACAAAAATTTCGGCCTGCGTGACGCTGACCGGCAAAGGCAAAGTCGTAAAAGTGCCATCATTGCCAACCTGAAATGGTTCGCCCCAAAGAGTCAACTCAGTTCCATACGGGAGGAAGTTGTTGGACGAATCTTTTAGAACACCGGTCAGAACGGTCAAAGCCTCTTCAAGATTCACATTGGGAGCAGCCGTAGTAAGATCGCTGGCGTTGATGCTTACCGGCACTCTCTGCTTGAGTATTTTGCCATTGGCGGTGCTTTTGGCGACCACATATTTTACATCTGCCGGAACACCCTTGAAAGTATAGGTGCCGGATGCGTCGGTATATTCCGGACTGATTTCACTGTGTCCTTCAATCCATACCTTGGCACCCCAGGCGGGGATCAGGCTGGCAGCCTCACGCAGACTGGCTCTTTGAGAAGCCAGATCGGATGGAATCATAACCGTACCGGTCAGTGTTCTTACCTTGACATCTGGAGTAGTTGGGCTGTCTGAAGAAACCCCGCCGCCACAACCGACTATCAGCAAGGCGACCACCGAGATTACCGCAAACAGAATATGCAACCACCTAGAGTGCAAAAAATTCATTGTATCCTCCGCAAAGAAATTCCAGATTCTAAAGAAATGTAGTCTACCTGCAGTACATACGATTGCCAGATAGATTACCAGCAGTTTGCCCCCGAAAAACAGGCCGAATTACCTGGCAAAAATATTGTATTCTGCATTTAAGTTCAGATATTCAGCCGTCGCAGCAAATAGTACTATACAATTATTTATTGAGTCAACCCGCAAAGCCCTTAATAATTGGTTGCGAACCTTTTCACAGGCCAGTTTAACTTCAATCTTCAACAAACCGGAATTAAATGCAGCTTTTCAGATTTCAACGTGATTTGATGTGCTATTATGGCAGCAGACTTAAGAATTATTTCTACCGGCAGGCTACCTGCTGTGCAAAACAGCCAGAATCTACCGGAATTCAGAACAGTTGCTGAATCGCCGATCATGAATCTAAATAGCAAGTCTCAGAGGTAAGTTATGGAATACTTGATTGCCTTTCTGTTTGGTAAAGCATACAAAGCCGGAGAAGGTCATGCACGACTGAAGGCTCTGGCTGATGCAAAAAGCCAGAAACAGACGGCTCTGATTCCTCTTGAACCTCTATCGAATTTCCTCGACGTAATGTTTCAATTCGGCCTGGCAATTGGCCTGGTGGTTTTTGTCTCAGCTCTGTATCTAGCCTACGAAGATGGTCTGAGCTCGACACATGTGTATTTTGCCCTCGGCGGCATGATCATGGGCCTGTTTTCGCTCTGGCTGCTGCTTAAACTCGATTCGCGGTATTTTCTCGACATCCCGAACCGAAAAATCATTTACCGGTTTTCCTTTTTCGTCAAATTGCACGAAAGTACCCTGGCTTCCTTCAACAACGTATCTTCAATTGAACTGGATGCGACGGAAGTTGGAAAAACCGCTGCCGGGTCATGGCAATATTATCTGGTGGTCGTTAAAAAGGACCTCTCGAGAACCCCGATCACCAGCTCCAGCTATTCAGACACCGGACTGCCGGAAATGGGCAAATTGATCGCCGATGCCATCAAATGCCCTTACAAAACCGGCATCCGATCAGAGAAAATGCGAATTATGGGGTTATAAACGATCTGATTCTGCGTAAGCAAAAATTTGCCGACGACAGCAGCAGTCATTCGAGCATGCCGATCACTTCATACACTTCCTGAGGTTTACTCTTGCCCTTGAGCATGACCGGTTCGAGTTCGTTGAATTTGATCAGATGGCCGACTTCGCGCCACACGCTGGCGGAAATGAGTATCTGGCCTGGCTGCGCTTTGCTTTCTAGGCGGGCAGCCGTGTTGACTGCATCTCCGAGCGCCGTGTATTCCTTGTGATTGTCTGAACCAAGATTGCCGACGAAGGCTTCACCTGAATTGATGCCAATGCCGATATGAAAGGCCTGTCCGCCCGCATCCTGCCAGCCTTCACGCAGTTTTTTCAGACCTTCGCGCATTTCAATGGCTGTTTTTACCGCCCGTAAAGTGGCGTCGTCCTGCGGCAGGGGCGCCCCGAACAGAATCATGATCGCATCACCGATAAACTTGTCGATAGTTCCGCCATTGCGGAAAATTATTTCGGTCATCCGATTGAAATACTCGTTGAGAAGCTTGCTGATTGCTCGCGGGTCCATACGTTCAGACATCGGAGTGAAACCTCTGATGTCGGCAAAAATAACGGTAATTATCTTCTTCTCTCCGTGCTCGGTTTTCTCGTATTCGCTGCGTGTTATCAGTTTGGCGACCTCAGGCGAAACGTATTTCTGCAGTACCGACAACAAATTCTGCTGTTCACGCCGCACCAGATGGTATTTCCAGAACGAGGTCAGAATGTAAATAGCGCACAGACTGGCAGCCAGCAGGAAAAAGTTGACCAGCAGTCCGGCTGAATGAAACAGCAGAAACACTACCGACAAAACCACGAAAAGAATGACAACAAGAACTCCGAGGCCGGCGAACGGACTGAGCAGAGACATCAGCCAGGCAAAGCCGATATTGCACAGCAGCAGGCCGGCAAATTCCACTGCCGGGCCCGGAGCTCGCAATCCATTGTCGTTCAGAAGATTTTCGATGATGTTGGCTAAAATCACAACGCCGTATTCCTGTTTGCGCTTGGGAAAAAGACTGAAAGCCAGCGCCGGAATGTCCTGAAAATCACGATGCAGCTGGTTTATAACCCCGACAAGCGCCACTTTTCCGGAAATCAGCTTTTCGTAGATCTTCTGCTGAGCAGCATCCGCTTCGAGCAGTTCTGAAAGCGGAATCACATAAAAGTTGCGGATGTCGCCATAATAATTGATAAAACAATAACCCTGATGCAGTCTGACTTTCGAACGCAACGTCTCTTCAGGCTTCCTGAGGAATTCAATCTCTCCACGCACTTCGTTGATTTCAACCCGCCCGAGCTTTTCCATTACCGCCAGAGGCAGCGAATAGACAATCTGCTTCTTGAATTGCTCGTAGGGCAGATAACGGCGCCGTATGGAATCGAGATCATCACGTATGCCGCGGAAAATGTTCACGTAACCATGCGAAAGCCTGTCATTGGCAATGTCTTTCCAGGGCTCGATGTAGGCTTCTTCTGCTCCGGAACCCTGAAAAGTCGAACTCATGACGATCGGCCCGGGATAACTTGCCAGACTGCTGATAAGGCCGGCATCGTCGCCGCTGCTGATCCGGCGCTCAAAAATTACGTCCAGAGCAAGAACCGCCGGCTGGAATTGTGCGATTTTCTCGATCAATTCAGCATAAACCCGCCGAGGAATCACCCCAGAACTGCTGATGTCGTATTTTTCAAAGGCATGTTTGTCGATACCGATGATCACAACGTCCTCTGACCGGGCTGCGAAATTTTTCAGATTGACGAGAATGTCATACGAATAATTCATGAAGTAATCATTCGCGCTCGAAAAATAGAGAACGCAGAGAACCATTAGAGCCAGCAGCAGCAAGTTCAGGGCAAAATTTTTCACGGCAGTTTACTGTCTTCCTTCAAGATTGATATCGGTACGAACATTACCCTGGTCAAGCGAATAAAGCTTTTCATCTGCAGCATTCAAAGCGTCGTAAGCCTTGACTTCAGGTTTCGCCTGCTGCCCCTTGGTCAACACCCACTGCTGATTCGCTTCAACCGGCATTTCTGAACCGGCAAGACTGACGCCGACCTTGCCGCGCACCAGCGCTACCGACAGTTCTCCGGCAGTGTTCTCAACCCTGCCCATCGTCTGATAAATCGAAACAACCGCTTCGTCGGCAGTGATTTCAAAGGTGCCAACCCGGTTTTCCACCGGTGGCACAAAGAAGGTCAACAGACCGCTTACCAGGTTCACCACGAAGGTTTTTCCGTCATTTTTGACCGGCTTGATGATCAGTTTGCTGTTTGCAGCGTTCTTTTCGCTATAAAAAAGATGCACTCGGGTATTATCTCGGAAATAGCTGATCGTAGCCATCGAGTCCTTGCCAACTTCAACGACGTCATCGACCTTGAGCTGCTGGTCTTTCTGGGCGGCAGCGGCATTAACCGTCACCTGACCGGTCAGGTCAGAAATCTTCGCCAGGGCTGACGAACTGCCGGAACCGCCACAACCCGTAAGACAAAGCATCAGCGTTCCAAGCATCAACAAGCCTGCCGACACCGCCGTCAGAAACTGTCTATTCATAAATTCCTCCTGTTTGAACAACCCAAAGAAAACGTTGAACTCCGCATTACGAGAAAATCTGCGTCAATCAAGACTTTAATCCCCTCCACGGTTGTCATTTTAATCATCTCGTCTTCTCCACCAGTCATCATCATATTCTTCCTGTTTGCGGGCCAGATACCGTTCTACAGCATCACGCCCCCTTTCGCGGTATATACGGCTCAATTCATCGAGATTGATGGTGTAATAGGTCGAAGCGAGAGCGACTTCCTGCTGCCCCTTGGCAACGGCATCGGCGCTCTTCGCATTCGCCTTCATCGCCTTCAGCTTGGCAACCAGAAAATTGAAGCTGTCGATCTTGCGAACTATCTCGGCAAACTTCGTCGCCACCAGATTGCCTATCTGCTGCATTTTATAACGTTCGCATTCGAGAAAATCGAGCCCGGCCTGGTAATTGTTGCCGGCATAGAAACGGCTCAACAGCTCTATCGTGTTACTTGCCTGTTTCGACGATTCCTCGTTGGTCATCTTGTAGCCCTCGACAGTCAGCTTGGCACTGTTGATGTTGACCATCTGGTAAAAAGCAATCATATCCTTGCTGTATTTCTGTAGCTGCCGGGCGGTCAGCTTTTTATAATTCTCGTTCAGCAGCTTGTTCACACGGGTGAACGCTTCCTGAAGACTCTCGATATAATCACCGGGCAGATGTTCGCCAATCGAAAGAAATCTGCTCACCCGGTCCATATTCTTATCGTTCTCCGATTCCGAAAGCAGATAACGCATCGCAACCATCGGAACCTGGTAATTGAACATGGCATCCGGGTTTGGCGGCGCAATTCCGCTCGGCTGCAATGCCTTGAGAATGTTGTCGATGGGGTCGTTGATCGCTTCGAGAACCTGCAGGGCCCATTGTGCCTTCTGAACACAGTTATCCATGACTTTGACCAGCGAAGTGATATCAGTTTTGCCGGCCAGACCGTCAGATTCGGCCTTGAGATCGGACATCGCCTTATTATACAGCTCCAGCGCTGAATGCAGTTCAAGAAGCTCTTTGATCGCTGCTTCCGCCCTTGGGCGATCAGGAGCGCTTTCCGGTTTGCTCAGATCCATGATTTTCATGGCACTGTAAGCTGATTTTTTGCACTCGTTTTCTATATCGGTAACGAGCTTGGCGACAGTAAAACCGCTCTTTTCCATTTCATTGCGGATAAATTCGTAAGTATCTTTTGAAATGTCCTTGAACAGGTTCTTCTGAATTTCCTGATATGTGGCCGAAGACATGCTGCTCGCCGGGCAGATAATTTTAGTCACCAGTTTGAAAGGGTGCTGATCAGGCTCCTTACGACCATTGAATCTGACGGCCACCTCGATGTTCTTTACTACCCCAGCCGGTTTTGCGTCACTGTCGTTGTCGATCTTTAGATCATAGCTGTATTTTTCAAGTTCATCGACATTCAGAAAGGTTTTTAAGCTCTTTTCGTCACCGGCAAAAATATTATTGCCGGGCTTGAATTCAACGAAGCCAAAATAGAATCCTTCCTTTTTGTCAGCGTCGGCATAGCTGATAACTGGAATATCAATGGTTTCGACATTATAATCAGGGCTGCTGATCTGATCTTTGTAACTTATGTCCTTGAAAAAGGGGTTCATCAGATATGAACTGCCCTTTTCATACTGCCCCTTTTTGATGATTATGTTATTGATGTTGGCGAGAAAATTCGGGTTAACCTCGATGCGCTCTCTGAGAAGCTTGACAGCAACATCGGCAATATAAGCCTTGGTCAGGTATTCAGAACCCATCAGATGCTGTTTTTTCGTTGAAGCCATGCTGGTGGCGATAAAATAGATAAAGAACGACAGCATCGTGATCGCAAACATCACTTCGATAATCGTAAAGCCTTTGCGTATTCTCATTACCTGCCTCCTGAAAACATCAACATCATTTCAGGTTCAATTCTGGTGGCAACAATTCAGAACCATTGCCACCTGATTCAGTTTCATCGACGAACAACCCGACACCCTCACCGACCGTATCGATCAGATCACGCTTGTAAACCTCATAATATTTGTGGCGACAGACAGATTCGCCGGTTTTTCGATTTTCGATAATCACTGAGATGATGATGATTTTCTGGTTGTCTTTCTCGGCTGAGCTGATCTCGCCGCGATAATCGAAATTCTCGGCCAGCCATGGATCACTCTTGTACATCCTGGCGACTGAGCTCTGCAACTGATCTGCCCATGAGCCTGCCGCAGCTGCAGCGACCGGAAAAGTCTGCCGATCCTTGAAAAATCGTTCGTTCCAGGAAACCGTGTAAGCCTGAGCCGTCAGAAACACATGAATAGCGTCGGCCAGCAGCGCAGCCTTGGTATCGACGATAAAATTCTGGCTGGCACCCCGTTCCTGGCGGGTGATGAACCACAGCGAAAAAATGCCGACGGAAAGAGTCGCAAAAAGAGCGATAACCACAGGCATGGCAAAAGCACGCCTGCGGGTATGCTCTCTCTTCATATCAATATTTGACAGCTCGGGCATTTCTCAACCTCACGACGAAAACACTGCCGGAAAAATCGTTGATCTCGAGCCCTCGGCCTGAATCACGATCTTTGCGCTTGTCGAATTTCAGTTTGATCATCACCGATGCCGGGCTCATCACGGTAAATTCGACCATTTCGACATCGCGCAGATTGACCGGCTTAACTCCCGGCTTCACCGAATCGATTTCAGGAGTGCCATCTTCACGAAACGAACGCAGACAGCCCTGGCTGAGTTTCAATTTGATCCATTCGTTGTCGACATCTCGAAAAACCAGTTCCCCGGAAGTTTTGACCGGATTCGGGCTGATTATCTCGGCCCCTCTGGCAATGCGGTTGCCCAGCAGAGCATCTGCCATGCGAAGACTGTGATGCAGGGAGACTTCCTGAGTCAGGCCAGGCAGCTGCCTGGAAAAAAGTGAATAAACAGAAGTGACTCCGGTCAGGACCAGACTGAAAATGCCGAGCGCCACCAGAACTTCAACGATCGTGAAGCCATGGCTGTCACACTTGAATTCGGACTGTCGCCGCATTCAGCACTTCCTCATTTTTCAGTTTGCCGGACAGACCGGGCCTCGAGCTGCACCGGCCCGATATTGTCGTTGCGCAGCAATTCTCCCTCGATCTCAATACGCTCACCAGAAGCGACTTTCATGTCGCTTCCCTCGGGAAAAGTCACTAGACAGCGATCTCCGGCGGAATTGAACACTACAATTGCAGTTCTTCGCATGCGATCGACGCTGGAAACATAGCCCTTAATCTTCAGAACCGGCTGTCTGCCACGGAAATCAACAAGATTGTATTTATCGGTTCGAGTCGTAAGATCACCGGCAATGAAGCTCTTTACCTTGCCATAATTTGCCTTTTCACTTCTGGCTTCTGCCTGATTTCGCCGCAAAAAAAGCATCGTCACCAGATTATGCAACAGAATTATCCCTATACAGAAACAGGCCAGCAGCAATACCTTGCTCGAAGTTCCTGATTCGGATTTGTCAGCTTCTCTATTAAAAAAATCCCCGATAAGATCTGGGTGCTTCTGGCCAATCGCAATCAGGGCCTTTTTCACTACATATCTGACGATGCTGTCACGATGCCGGCAAAAGCCCTGCAGAATTTTTATCTGTTCAGGGTCTTCGATCTGCGACAGGGCAGCCAGAACTTCTTTGCGCGTGCTCTCGGCCGGATCGACGAGCTGTCCGATCAGGTCTTCGATGTTTCGCTGTCTTTTCATCGTGGCCCTGTTCATTTTTCCTCACCGGGTGATGATTCTGGGGAAACCGGTGGCGGGGCTTTCTCGAGTTTGAATTCTCCGATCAGATCATCGATGCTCTCGATCATGAATGCCAGATCGGCAAATTCCTTCTTCAGACTTTCTGAGGAACTTCTTTCGATATCAGCCGCCAGCCGGCCGCTGCTGAGCTTCATGCTGTCACACATATCGCGTATGCCGGTCAATTTTTCCCTGACGCCTTTGACCATGCGATCCATGGCTGCGGCCAGTTCCTGGAATTCATCGTGGGGTCTGATTCGCACGTTGAGCGAAAGATCGCCGGCTTCGATCTGTTCAGCGCACTTCTCGAGACGATAAATAGGGCCGGCCATACGATGTGAGACGAACAGACCGAGATATAAAATGACGGCCAGGCCGATCGCCTGAATTATCAGCATCGATGGCACAATGAGAGAATAGAAGGACTCGGAAACGAGAACCTCGTTGATACTGGCATCAGCGAAGAAATTGCTGACAAAAATGATCGTCAGACTCAACGAAATATTCGAGAAAACGAAAACACAGAGCAGAATGATGGCGATAATGCGCGCCTGAAATTCTTTCTTGATGAAAAGAATTTTGCGCTGATAAGCCTGCCTCTGGCCGCCCATGTTACACCTCTGATCAGTGCGCTCGACTATTGATTCAAGAACGCAAATATCTCGACAAATCGGAACCCGGAGTTTTCAGAGGACGTTATGAGCTTACGCTGGTGGAATGTACAGAAACCATCTGTAAGGCAAAACAAGATGATTTCAGGGCAACAGGTCTTGTATCTTTGAACCGAACCATAACAACATCCTGCAAGTTAATCTCTCTAACTTGACTCTACTCCCAACCAGAAATTTTGGCAACACATAATAACATCTGCCAGGTATAAACCCCAGGTTGCGATCTGGTGCCGGACTGCATCCTACCTGGTCATTGGCAGAACCGTAGACTCGAATCAGGAATATGTTCCGAGACCACTATTGCTTTGCAGCACCAGCAATAGCGGTTTTACTCTGCTCTTATACACGGAAGTTGAGCCAGCCAACAGGTTGTAGAGCTAAGTCAAAGTGACCAGGCAGACAATCAGGCTGTTTTGACTCCTTTGTTTCCTTCGACAGAAACAGGAATCATGGTTCAAAAACCGGGTGGATTAAATACTGGTCGTTGTTACATTACCGCAAGCCATCTGCAATGCAATATTGAACTAATTAACCAGCCATATCATTCTGCATGACGGTTTTCAAGAGAAGCCTCCATAGTGTTACCATCAGCAGCATCTCGCAATCGCAGCAAACCACAAATATTCATAATTTCAAGCCATAAAGGAATTTTTTCAGATTTTTTAAAAATTTTTCTTGACACTTTGCAGCAATTTGACGATAATAATATTGCAACGCAGCAATAAGTTAAAATAATCGAAATCAATTTTACAGGAGTTTTAAAATGAATAAATGGATGGAATTTTCAAACGAATACGCTCAGCTGATGAAGGACAATTTCCAGGTAATGAACAAATTCTGGCGCGCCAGCATGGATCAGACCTCTGGATACACCAAAAAGAGCATGGAACTGTTTTTCGACCATATGAACCGCAATGTAGAATTCATGCACGAAATGTACAACAACACCGCTTCATCCAACGACGAACTCAAGAATCTCTATCGCGAAAATATTGAAAAATTCAATACCCGCTTTCAGAAGGTTTACGAAGAAACCGTCAAGGCCATGACTCCGAAACACATGACCGCTGAAAAGTAATTGATATATCTGATGCCGCCGGCCGGCCCATGGCCCCCGGCGGCAAAATCCAGACAAAACGCAGACCAGAAATCAGCCCAGATCGATTTATCTCAGCAAAGTTCAGCCGCAGAACGCCAAGTGAGTTTTTTCACAAACCAACTTTCTGAAAAATTGTCTGGCTTCCGGCCCGGGATCGCCAGAAAGCCTTATCGCATCTTTCGCAGTTTTTTCGCGGGGATGTTTGCAGATTTTAATCATCACGCCATTAAATCAGGAGAAATCAAATGAAAAGAATGACTGGTAAAGTAGCCCTCATCACCGGCGGTGCCGCTGGCATCGGCCTCAAAGCAGCAATCATTTTCGCCGAAGAAGGCGCCACCGTTTATGCTCTCGACATCAGCGACAAAGCTCTGGCCGGCCTCGCCGACGTCAAACTTTCAGCCGAAGCCACCGGCAAAATTATTGGTAAAAAGGTAGATGTTTCCAGCCACGCCGATGTCAATAAAGTCGTCGACGAAATTCACGCCGCCGAAGGCAAAATTGACTGTCTGGTCAACAACGCCGGCATCACCGCCGATGCCACTCTGCTCAAAATGACTGAAGAACAGTTCGACCGCGTCATCAAGGTCAACCTCAAGGGCGTCTATCTGATGGCCCAGGCCTGTGCCGCCAAAATGACCGCCGCCGGCAAGGGTTCGATCGTTAACACCTCTTCAATCGTAGGCGTACAGGGCAACTTCGGCCAGACCAACTATGCAGCCGCCAAATCCGGCGTCATCGGCATGACCTATACCTGGTCACGCGAACTCGGCCGCAAGGGCGTACGCGTCAATGCCGTAGCTCCCGGCTACACCTGGACGGACATGCTGGCCACCGTGCCTGAAAAGGTTATCAAGATGCTCGAAGAAAAAACTCCGATGCAGCGTCTTGGTCAGCCAGACGAAGTAGCCAAACTTTATCTGTTTCTTGCCAGCGACGAAAGCTCCTACATCACAGGTCAGGTTATCGGCGTCGACGGCGGCCTGAAACTCTGATAACATTATCAAGAAAGGTCGGAAGCAATGATTGCAAATATCGATACCCTTGCTCAGCAATTTGATGCGGTAGCTGAACATTTTCTGCGGGAAACCGCAGGAGAACTCGACACCTACCCGCGCGGCGTTACCCCGCGCGAAGAAGTATGGCGTGCCGGCAACGTTTCTTTGCTGCGCTTCGCCAGCCCTGAAGGCGTGGAAGGGAAACCCCTGCTGATCGTTCCGTCACTTATCAATCGCTGGTATGTTCTCGATATCACCGAAGAAGTCAGCTATATCAGAGAATTCGCCCAGAAGCGCCCGACCTACCTGATCGACTGGGGCTATCCGGGTGCTGAAGTTGGCCACCTGCCACTCAGCCACTATTATCATCGCTCGATCCGACGCGCCGTCAGGTTCATCTGCCGCGAGCACGGTTTCGACCAGGTCGATATGCTCGGTTACTGCATCGGCGGCACCATGGCATACGCTTTCAGCTGCCTCGAACCCGATATGGTCGATCATCTGGTGCTTCTGACCGCTCCGATCGACTTTGCCGATGCCGGAATATTCGCGACCTACGCCGAACACTTTCCGACCGAAGAATTCTCGAAATGCATGGATATCATGCCTGGCTGGCTGCTGGCATTCTCTTTCCAGTTCGTTCAGCCGCTTGGTACTTACCAGAAGACCAAAATGTTCAAAGATAAATTCGAGAGCAAAGGTTTCATGAAGCTGTACAACGCCATGGAACGCTGGATTTCCGATCCGGTCAGTTATCCTGGCAAAGCCTATTACCAGATGCTCACCGAACTTTATAAGGAAAACCTGTTGACTCAGGGCAAAATGACCACTGCCGAAGGACTGGTCGTCGATCCGGCGGCCCGCAGTTCCAAAGCACTGATTCTCAACGCCGGCAAAGACCATATTGCACCGCTCTGCACCACCGCTCTGCCATCCACCGACAAGGCCCCTGCGCATCAGGTAACCATTCCCTCAGGGCACATCGGCATAACCACCGGGCGCAACAGCAAAGATGCCTGCAAAAGCGCGATCGATTTCATAATGAATTAAGGAGACTGACAATGTTTAACATGATGGGCGAAGATATGATGAAACAATGGGCCGAAAACTGGGAAAAACTGATGGGTGACCAGCTCGAAAAACTGGTCAGCAACGAAAAATTCATCAGCGAAATGTCGAAATCACTCGCCGCCACAATGACTGGTAAAGCGATGTATTCCAAAATGCTCGACGAACAGATGGCGGCAATGAACCTGCCCTCGCGCACCGACATCGTCAAAATCATGCAAAAGCTTACCGATATCGAAGAGCGCCTCGTCGACCTTACCGAGAAATTTGAAGATTATGTCGACGCAAATCGCCCGGCCGCCGTAAAAGCCACATCGGCAGAAGGCCAGGGCGAAAATAAAGGTAAGAAACAGAAAAAATAGTTATTGGACTTGACGGCCTGTCAGTCATAAAATCATTGACAGCGGCCCGCAGCTGCGTCAAAAAAAATAACCTGACAGGAAAGAGAGAACTATGACCAAGGCAAAAGAGCAGAAAAAGAAGCAGGAAGAATATCAGGAGCTGGTATCGAAGTCGGTTCTGAAACAATATACCGAAGCTGACCGCAAGCGGCTTGGCATGGAACCGACCCGCAAAACAGCCGTATTCCATCAGTCACCCTGGACCCTGTATCGCTGCGGCGATGATTTCAAGTCTGAATTTGCCCCGGTGGTCATAGTTCCATCATTGATCAACCGCAACTACATCATGGATCTGCTGCCCGGCCATTCACTGCTCGAACAGCTGAAGGCAAGCGGCCTCGACGTATTCATGATCGACTGGGGCGATCCTGATGCCGGCATGGGCCATATCGACTTTGATCATTACATCAGCGTATGGATACGTCGAGCTATCAGACAGGTAAAGAAAATTACCGGTCATAAAAAAGTTCAACTCGCCGGCCAGTGCATAGGCGGCATGATGGCGGCACTCTACGCCTCTCACCCTGACCTGCGCCAGGATCTAAGCAGTCTCTTTCTTCTAACCGCTCCCATCAATCTGGACGGTTCTGGCCTGCTCTCGAACTGGACAGGTGTTGAAGGCTTCGATATCGAAAAAATGACGGCGGCCTACCAGGGAATCGTTCCTGCCAAGTTTTTTCACTCATCGTTTCCGCTGCTCGATCCTCGCAGTCAGCTGAGCAAATATCGCCGATTACAGGAGAACTTCGAGATCGACGGGTTCAAGCACATCTGGGAAGCCCTTGATATCTGGGGCAGCGACAACGTCGATTTTGCCAAAGCAGCATTCCATGATCTCATCAAAACCTTCTACCAGGAAAACGCCTTCTTCAAAGGCGAATTCCGCATCATGGGCACTCCGGTCAGCTACAAGGATATCGATATTCCCACCCTCGCCCTGGCGGCCCGTGACGATCATGTCTTCAATGAAAAAGCCGCCAGAGCGATTCTCGACTGCAAAGCTGCAAAAAAAGACAAACTGGATTATCATGTAATTCCGGCCGGGCATGTATCGCTGATCGCAGCACACCCGGTCAGGGTAACAACTTATGCTCTGATCAAAGAATTTTTGACCAGATAACCACAAGGAGCAGAAAATGACTGAAGTTTTTATCGTTGGCGCAGCCAGAACCGCAATCGGCACTCTCATGGGTACTCTCAAATCTGTACCCGCCCACAAACTGGGCAGCGTAGTCATCAAAGCCGCCCTCGAACGCGCCGGAGTCAAACCCGATCAGATCGATGAAGTAATGATGGGCAATGTTTTGATGGCCGGTCAGGGCCAGGGCCCGGGCCGTCAGGCAGCTATCGGAGCCGGCGTTCCCGACACGGTTCCCGCCTGGGCAATCAACCAGCTGTGCGGTTCAGGGATGAAAACCATCGCTCTCGCCGTCGATGCCATCAGAGCCGGTGATGCTCAGTGTGTCGTTGCCGGCGGCATGGAAAGCATGAGCGGCGCGCCACACCTCGCAGACCTGCGCAACGGCACCACCCTCGGCAATGTGACCTTCAAGGACTCCACGGTTTGGGATGGCCTTACCGACGTATTTTCCGGTGAACACATGGGCATGACCGCAGAATGGCTTGCCGATGAACTCAAAATCAGCCGCGAAGAACAGGATGCCTTTGCTGCCGAAAGCCAGAAGCGCGTTGCCGCAGCCTGGGAAGCCGGGCGCTTCAACGATGAAATCGTTCCGGTCGAAATTCCGCAGCGCAAGGGCGACCCGATTGTATTCAAGAAAGATGAACACTTCAGAGTCGGCACTACAGCCGAATCTCTCAGCAAACTCAAACCCGCCTTCAAAAAAGACGGTTCAGTAACTGCCGGCAACGCTTCGGGCATCAACGATGGTGCCGCAGCCGTTGTCGTCGCTTCCGCCGAATTTGTCAAAAAACACAATCTTAAACCACTCGCCCGGATCGTCGCCCATGCGACGACCGGCCTGAATCCATCAAGAATGGGTCTCGGCCCGGTTTCTGCTACGCAGAAAGCCCTGGCCAGAGCCGGCTGGAAAGTCAGCGATCTCGACAGAGTCGAAGCCAATGAAGCTTTCGCCGTTCAATCGCTTGGCGTCATCAAACAGCTCGGTCTCGATCCCGCAAAAACGAATGTCAACGGCGGAGCCATCGCCCTCGGTCACCCCATCGGTGCTTCCGGTGCCCGGGTTCTGGTAACGCTGCTGTATGAAATGATGCGCGCGAACGCCAACAAAGGCCTTGCCACCCTCTGCGTGGGCGGCGGCATGGGCGTAGCGATGGCAGTCGAACGCGTCAAAGCTTGATTCCTTTCCTTGCCTCTGTGCGGCGTCATTAACCGCATGGACTTCCGGGCCTGGGGGTTTCCCCGGGCTGTCTTTTTTTTAGCAACCCAGGCCACCTGCATTATTCTCCCGAAAAGTAACCTCATCTTGTTTCCTGCTGGTTCAGAAAGGCCCGGTCTTCGGATTTTTCGGTGCTGATTTGCTGTTTACTTTAAAATACTCAGGTGTTACAATCCCCCAATGCAAAAGAGATATCAGTATTTATGAGTCAGAGAAACCCTGAATCAGAGCAGCTTCCGTCGATGATCAGGCTACTCGTTTTTGTGGCCTTTTTTATTTCGGGCTTTGCTGCTCTGGTCTATCAATTGCTCTGGATACGCACTTTCAGTGATATAATCGGTTCAACATCCAGAGCCACTGCCTGCATATTCAGCGCCTACCTGCTGTCACTCTCTCTCGGCAGTTTTCTTGTGGGCATGCTCAAACTGAAACCGCGGTCAAATCTTGCATTGTATGCATTTCTTGAAGTCTTTATCGGACTTTTCTCGATTCTGGTTACGCCACGACTGATGAACGATGCATCATTTCTGACTGGCCTGATCATCGAGGCCGGCAATGCAGGGTTCTGGGCCACAATCCTTGCAGACTTTGGTATCACTTTTATCATTATCTGCCTCCCGGTAATGGCAATGGGCGGTACCCTGCCCCTGCTTGCCAGCAGCATACCCGAACTTTCCGGCGACCGGAATTACACACTTTTTCTCTATGCTCTGAACACCATTGGCGCTGCTGCCGGTGCTGCCATTTCTGGGTTTTATCTGATCAAAAACTATGGCTGCTTCAACACTCTGCTGACTGCGATGCTCTGTAACATTGCAGCAGCAGTTCTTGCCTCGGTGGTGGCGTTCAGAATCGACAACAATCAGCTGGCTCCATGTGTCGAGCCTGTCGTTCCAGATTCTGCAAAACATGATGTAGCAGACCAGCACCTGTTATTTTCTGATTTTCTAGCCTTTTCGAGTGGCTTTGTGGTTCTTGCAACAGAAATTTACTGGGAAAGGGCCGCAAAGTTTTTTATCGGCAACAGAATTCAAGCCTCTGCCCTGCTTCTATTCTCGATTCTCATGAGCCTTGGCATTGCTTCGGTATGGGTCAATCTTGATCTTAAAAGGTTTCCGGTTCGCCGGAGTCTTGCCATTATTGGTAAGATCACCTGGCTGAACAGCCTGCTCCAGCCCATAGCCTTTATTTTCGCCTTCGAAATGATCAAACTCCATCTGGCCGGCGAGATTCCTTACCCTTTGCTGCTTGTCGGTGGAGTAATCATAATGTTTGCCAGCTTGACCACACTGGGGACATTTTTTCCCTATCTCATGATTACGTTGCGGGGGTTGAAAAACCAGACCGCTGCCAGTCTAGGTCGTGCACTTTTTTTCAACACGGTTGGTTGCTCTCTGGGTAGTCTGACAGCCAGTTTTATCGGTACCAGATTCCTGGGAACCACACTGAGCATTGCTGTTCTGTCGTGTTACCTGCTGGTGATAGCTGTGATCTGCAATAGAAAAGCAGAGGTCGTTCAAAAAATGCAACTCTCTTCTGCGCTGGTCGTCATAGTTGCTTACATGTTGATCAGCCAGCAGCTTGCCCCTTTTTATCTGCCCGAAAGCGCTGCTCTTTTGTTCAAAAGCGAAGATGAGTATGGTTTTCACAGCATTTATCAATCGAAGGGGCTAACCTGGGCTAAAACCAATAATTCGTTTCTGGTAGCCCCTGCCGGTTCTCCAAAAACCTCCTGGGCACAGGAAATACCCACCCACTGGTCGATGCTCCTTGCCAGCAGCACAGACGATATTCTGGTTATCGGCAATGGCTATGGTATCACCGCAGGTGCCTTCAGGCTTTATGATTCTCCCAAATCTATCGAAGCCATTGAAATTATGCCATACATGGTC
>CAZPCO010000012.1:0-9624 GCA_964585025.1 uncultured bacterium
TCGCCCTGCACCTCGACCACGGCGATGATTTCGAGATCTGCAAGAAGTGCATCGACGGCGGTTTCACCTCTGTCATGATCGATGCTTCCAAACATCCCCTTGCTGAAAATATCCGCATCACCAAAGAGGTTGTCGAATACGCCCATGCCCGCGGCGTCACCGTCGAAGCCGAACTCGGCAAACTGGCCGGCGTCGAAGATGAAGTCAAGGTTGATTCAAAAGACGCGACCTACACCGACCCTGACGAAGCTCTCGAATTCGTCAAAAAGTCTGGCTGCGATTCACTGGCTATCGCTATCGGAACCAGCCATGGCGCCTACAAATTCAAGGGTGAACCGAAACTCGCTTTCGATCGTCTTGCCAAAATCCAGGAAAAGCTGCCCGGTTTCCCGCTTGTTCTCCATGGTGCCAGCTCAGTCCCCCAGGACCTGACCGACATCTGCAATAAATACGGCGCCAAGATTCCTGGTTCCCGCGGCGTTCCTGAAGATATGATCGGTCAGGCCTCGAAGACCGGCGTCTGCAAAATCAACGTCGATACTGACCTGCGCCTCGCCATGACCGGCCAGATTCGCAAGGTTTTCTTCGAAAATCCGGCTGAATTCGACCCGCGCAAATACATGGGTCCGGCCCGTCAGGCGATCAAAGAAGTAGTTCAGCGCAAAATGCGCATCATGGGGTGCTCTGGCAAAGCCTGATCTGCCAGGTCCTGTCATGAATTGAAAGATTTCGGGTTTCTGCCGTCAGATGCTGAGTCTGGCGGCAGAATGCCGAAAACCCTCGATGAGATGGAGAAATTGTTTGAAAATTACCGGAATTTTTCTGGCGCTGCTGATTGGCTTCAGCATTCTGATGACCGGCTGTGGTGGCGGCGGTGGTGGCGATACAGCCTCGACCCTCGACCCCGAGCAGCTGGAAGTAGCGGCTATAGTCGACCGTTTTGCCGCCGCGGTGCGGGCTGAAGATTCTGCCGCCGCTGCCGATTGCATCGACAGCAATCTCAAATACCGGCGGGTTGGTGGCGTTACAGAGGGGCTGAACGAATTAAAAAGTGCCCTAAATACATTTTTTGCCGGTGCCGTCGTCAAAGATTTTCAGATTACCAATGTCGGCATTCAGGTTGCCGATGACCAGGCGGTCGGTCGCGCCGACCTGAGCCTGTCATGGGCTGATAACAATGCTGTCGACAAGCCGATACTCAACGAGAACATAGAACTGGTTTTTGCCAGGACCGGCGGGCTATGGGGCATTCTCGAGTTTGGGGTCTACAGTCAGAAGGGTTCCGCGTTTCCACCGGAGCCATAGAAATCTGAAAAAAGAGGAAATTGCATGGAAGTGAAGCTGTCTGACGCAGGAGAACTCTGCAGTCTGGCTTTTAACCTCTCTTCTGCGGCCTGGTCAGAACTCATCAACGACAATGTAACCCTGATGGCCGAAGTCGATGGCCGTGCATCGATTTTCTCGTTTTCCACCGGAGCTGAACTTGCCAGGGGAGAAGTCGCAATCGACATGCTTCGCCGTCTCAACAGTTCTTCGCTGGCAGCTTTCACAAGATTTGGGGCAGAATCAGGGGCCGCTTTTTCAGAAAATGCTATTTTCAAGACCGAACACTTCGACACGACCGGCAGTTTCTCTGCCGGCATCAGATGCCAGGCCAACGGCGATATCGCTGCAGCGATAGCGCATTATCAGGCAACTCTGGCTGCTGATTCAAGTCTGGCCAGGTCATGGAATCTTCTCGGCGTTTGCCAGAGGCTTTCTGGCGATGTCGCTGCCGCAGAAGCCAGCTACAGAAAGGCAATGGATGCAATCCCCAACGCTCCGGAAGCTTTCTGTAATCTCGCAATTCTCTGCGAAAAAGCCGGTCGCGATGATGAAGCGCAAAAGCTTTTCATCACGGCTATCGAAAATGATCAGTTTTATTTCAACGCTCTTTTGCATCGTGCTTCCTGGCTGCTTGAAGCGGGGCAGATAGGTAACCCGGAATTTTCGGAACTCAACCTGCGTCTGCTTATGCACTATTCAGAAATTGGTGCTGTGCAGCGCCATCTGCTGAAAGCCGCCGGGCGTTGCGATCAGGCTATCGAAGAATACTGTGAAGGCCTGCATAACGAAAATGGCGCGATGGCCAATTCCCGTATTCAGAAGCTGCAGAAACTCATTGAAACCCAGATTCTCAATGGTGCCATCGGGGCTGCCGCCGGCAACATGCAGCTTCTTTGCGACATGACGCCGCAAACTCAGGCAGAAAGACGGGTTGATGCATGGTGTCGCAACCGCGCCTGGCGGATAATCAACCGGTTTGGCAAACGACTCGAGCAGTTTGAATTTTATCGACTTCTTAAGCCTTTCCTGCAGCCGGATGCTACTGAAAAGCCGGTTGAAGCCAAGAAATCGCCGTTGAGCGTCGCCGAGTTCTTTTCACTGGTATTGCTCGAAGTGATGCGTGACGGCCAGATTGAGCCGGCAGAACGCGATCTGCTGCAGCGGCTTCGTACTGTTCTCAATATTTCAGAAGATGCTTACATAACCATGTTCAATAATGTACGCCGACAACTTGCCGGTATCGAAGTTTCGGGCGGGCTGCGTGAAAAGTTCAGTCATCAGCGTCTGTTTAAAAATCTTTGTCAGGCTGCTTTCCGCGATGGCATCGTCGAGGATTCCGAAAAGAAAATTCTTGGTTTTGCCTGCAGGGCTTTTGATATCTCAGCCGATGAATTCAGGCGTATAATTGCCGAGGTGCCAAGATGAGTGCGAATGAAAACGTTAACGACAGCGGCCGTCAGGTGATCGAAGCGGTAAAAGGTTATCTTGAAGCCGATAACATGAAGTTCAGTCAGCTCGATGAAGATGCTATCGAGCTTTACATGCAGGGTCACAATCTAACCATGCACCTGGTTATCTATCTGCATAACAGTCACCTGATTTTCAGGGTTCCCAACTTCATACGCAATGTCGATTTAAGCCGCAAGGACGTTCTGCTGTTCATCATGCAGGTCACCAATGAGATTCTCGATATCAGATTCGAGCTGGGCAAAGATGGTCGCTCTCTCTCCGCCTGCTGTCAGCATATTCTTGAAGATGGCTGGCTGACCCGTAAACAGTTCGATCTGGCCATGATGGTTCTGGTTCATATGGTCGACGATACCTTTCCGCGTTTCATGGAAATTATCTATGGCCGGAAGGAAAGCCAGGAAGAACCTGTGCGGCAGGATAACACCAGTTTTTCAGACAGCGAGACCGTAAGCGAAGACCAGGACGATGTTTCTGAAAGTGATGATTTCGCTCCGGTTTCAGATGACGAAAAACCCCGGAAAATAAATTAAAGGAGCCAAACTCTTATGAAACAGCACCGCCCGGTTATTTTTTCAGCGATCATTCTGGTGATGCTTCTTATATCAACTGTTGCCACAGCTGAAACGGCGCAGATTCCAGAATGGTTCAACCTGAGCGCCGGGCTTGCGGCTCCCCCTGAACTGGGAAAACCGGTAACAGTGAATGTCAAGCTTCAGATGCTGATTGGCAATGTTGATAAGGCTGAACTCAGACTCATTCTCCCGGAAAGCTGGAAATCAGAGCCGGCCACCCACACATCCGGTCTGGTTTCTGAGGGTAACAGTGCCGATTTTTCTTTTGTCGTCACTCCTGGCAGTTGTCTCAACCAGGGTTCGATTGTCGTTGAAGCAGTGATGAAACCACCTTTCGATGCGCTGATCGCCAGAATAAACCGTGATTTTCCGGAAAGCGCCGAAGGTATGATCGCTTCGGTCAAAGCCTGGCCTGCAGAAACGAAACGCTATGCCGACATCGCATTTGCACTCTTTGCTGACGAGTCATTCTACCCGCTTACCGGAGACATGTGGCTTGCATATGAAGACAGTCTCTCTCCAGAAGCCGGTTTCAGAGGGCCATCGTATTACGAGGATACACTTATTTCGGCACACCAGGC
The DNA here is from genome assembly GCA_964585025.1 of uncultured bacterium. GTDB lineage: Bacteria > Muiribacteriota > Ozemobacteria > Ozemobacterales > Ozemobacteraceae > Rifleibacterium. The sequence continues at coordinate 3,950 of CAZPCO010000012.1, forward strand.
TCAGACCGATGTTGAAATGTTCGACAAACTGCAGAACGTTCTCAAAACTGACCCGGGCTTTGCCGGCAAACTTGCCGAATCCGGAATCGATATTGTTAAAAAGCGCCAGGATATGCTTAATGGTCTGTATGTTCTGGCGGTAAAATCCTGGCAGGCAAAAAGTTATCCCGAAGCAGCCGGTTTCATCGAACAGCTCGAAAAACTGCTCGAAGAAGAAAAGGCCGGCAGCTTCGAAAATCTCAAAATTTCGGTTGCCAATCTCAAGGGTATTTCATTCTGGTCACAGAGTCAGAAAAGACTTGCTGAAGACGCTTTCAAGAAGGCATTTTATGCGAATCGCAAGCATCCGCTGCAGCGTTATGTTCTGCGTAACATCGGTCTGCTGATGCTTGCCAACAAAGACCGGGAAACTGCCATCCAGATGTTTGACCTGGCGTTACCAATGAAGCAGGGGTTCACTCTGCTGGCAAAAGAAGCGCAGCTGTTGCGCAAAAACTGATTAAGCAGGGCTGATGGATCAGGTAAAAGATTTTTTCGCTGATCTCCGTTCTCCGGATCCGTCGATCCGCTTTTCTGTTCTGTCAGGTCTTGAAGACTTGGCATTCACCGATGAACAGAAGGCTAGACTGCGTGAATTTCTTGCCATCGAACAGGATCCCGGCATCCGTTTTCAGATGCAGAAAGTTCTGGCTCGCTGTGAAAGCCGTGAGAAGGTCAGAGGCGGTGCTTCTGAACTCGTTGAACTGCTGCAGAAGCCTGATCGTGACGAAATGGCCATTGCACTGATGCTTGAATCGGTGAAAAAGACCGATGCTGCTGCCGTAGCTGCAGGTCTGAGACAGGCAGGCTGGCCGGAATTTTCTCTCCAGCTGCTGCCTTCTGCTCTCAAGTTTCTGAAAAAATTCGGTGCCGCCGAGGATGTCGAATCAGTAGCGGGTCTGTGCAAACACAGCGATCCGCGAGTGTTGAGCGCGGCGATCGAAGCTCTTGAACGGTTATCCCCGGATCGTCTGCGCGAGCATATTGTGCCGTTGCTTCTCAATAGCCATTTTGGCATCAGGTCGAGGGCGGTAAGAATTCTTTATCGCTATGATCCAAGTGAAGCTTTGCGGCACTTTGAATCGATGCTGTTCGCCAACAGCGATGCCGAAAAGCAGGCTGCCCTGATTCATTCGTTCTTTTTTCCGTTCAAGCAGATTGAATCCCTGATGCTGCGCTATATCAGCGTTGAAACTGACGCTGGCCTCATCAGAAAGGCCGGTCTGGTTTTCATGGCCAATCCTGATCGGCAGATTCCAATGCGGTTGCTCGAAGCCAGACAGGCCTGCGTCGGCGAAAAATACCAGCTGATCGATGCGATTCTCAAAGGAGTGCTTCAGTCTCTGTTCATGGCTGGGATTGTCAATGCGGAGCCTGCTCAAATGCTGCAGGTTCTTGAAAGTCATTTTCAGGAAAAGCGCATTCGACTTTTCATCGATCGTTTCAGCCTGGGTCTGAAGTCGGGCGAAGCTGAAACCCGACTCAAATCGGCTCTGAAACTTTGTGAACTGATAAGGCATGGTATTGACGAACCGCGCACCCTCATTGAAAGCTATCTCGATAAAGAGCGCGATGAGAAAGTCAGGTCGCAGGTCAGACGATTTCTCGAATCAGGCCGGCTCGAGCCTGAGGTTTCTCAGCCTGAACAGGCCAGGCCCAAGAGTCTGCTCGACTATCCGCCTGAACAGCGGATGCGACTGTACGACACTCTCAACAAAGAGAATTTTGCCAGATTCATGGCAGGCATGCAATCATTGACAGCTCAATTGCCAGTCGAAGAACAGGTGGCTGTGCTTGCTGCAGTCGAACGTTGCGGCAGCCGTCGCGATTCTGAATTTGTGGCGCGGTTTCTCGACAGTGACAACTCCGAATTACTTACTGCTGCTATCGATGCGCTGTGTGCCATCAATCCCGAAGCTCTGCACCCGTTGCTGCCGCAGTTGATAAAACACCGTTTCGATGAGGTCAAGGTTGCGGCGATCAAGGTTTTCGCACTTTTCGACAAAAAACAGGCAATTTCTCTGGTTGAACAGATGCTGCATTCGATAAAACCCTCGCAGAGACGCAATGCCATTTTCTGTCTGGCTCATTTCGATTTCGCATCTGTCAGTCAGATTCTTCTTGCTGCCATCAGGAACGAGGGTGATGAAGAGAATCTGCAGCAGATAATCTCAATTTTCAGATCCAACCCTGACGAGGAAATCTTTATCTGGTTCTATATAGAAGCAAGAACCGGCCGATCAGCGAAAGCGTCTCTTTATAAGGAACTTTATGCTGAACTTGCAAGGCAGATAGTCGCCGCCGATTCCTCTAAAACCGAGGCAGCGCTTTTTGCAGCTGCTGAAGAACGCCTTGAGGAAGAGAATCGCAATCGCTCGCAGCGGTCAGCCTACCAGCTTGAAAAGATTCAGAAAATCCGTCAGGATTCTGAGAAGAAGGCAGATGTCGAGCCCGAACTGATTCGTTTTACCATCGCTGCCTATGCGGTTGGAGCAATTCTGACGGCAGTGATCTGGTTCGGATTTCTTGCACCTTCATCGTCTACAAAGCATGTCCAGGCAAAGAAGGTAAATCTGACCGTAAAAAATGCCGCCAGAACCCTGAAAGGTCTGGTAAACGAGTGCGATCAGAGCCGACGTCTGGTATTGATTACAGAAAACGCTACTGAAAAACGCTACGAGATCGTGTTCCCTGAAAACATGGGTGAATTACCGGCAGTTGGCAGTCAGTTTCACGGCCAGATAAAAATTACCGGTGACAACAAAAACGTCATTCAAGGTGAATTGAAAACAGCCTTTTAAAAATTGACATACTTGCCGGGAAACTATAAGATCAGGGCATGAGTAATTTCACTATTACAACGGCAAATGTCAAAGGTGTGTTCATTCTCCGGCCATGTGGATACGTGGATGAAAACGGCGGGGCGGCAATTTTTGCCACCGTTCAGAAAGCCCTCCCTGAAGGTCATCGGAAGTTCATTCTCAATCTGGCAGCCTCCCCTGTCATCAACTCGCAGGGTATTGCCCAGATAATCGAACTGGCAGAGATAATTGTCGATGAGAAAAACGGCGAACTGGCCTATACTGGTCTCAGCGAACTTGCCAGCGGCGTATTCAAGATGGTTGGCCTGCTTCAGATGGGTGAGGCTTACCCAACCGAGCAGGAAGCTGTTGAGGCAATTGCTGGCTGAAGCGGGTTACGCCCCACACTGGACTAATCGCGCCAAATAGTATATATTTAGAGTACGGATAAGTTAGTAGACAAGGAGGTCTCTACCGTGGTCAGCAGAACAAATTCAGACAGGGTACACGGTAATCTTCTCCGGACCGACGAGGCCCGCGGGAAATCTTTAGAACGACTCGCAAGCGGCAAAAAAATAATCAGAGCAAGCGATGATGCTACCGGCATGGCAATGTCCATGAGTCTTGAATCTCAGACCAGAGGTCTGATCAAGCAGATCGGCAGCAGTCAGAATGAAATATCGATGTTGCAAACCGCTGATGGGGCTCTCGGTTCGATCGGTGAGCAGCTGCAGCGACTCAACGAAATTGCCATTCAGGCATCCAATGGAACCTTGACCGATGCAGATCGTGCCAATATGCAGCTCGAGGTCGATCAGCTCGTTGCTCAGATCGATCAGACCGCAGGCAGCACAGTCTTCAACGGCCAGAACCCACTTGACGGCTCTTTGCAGCTTAAACTTCAAGGCGGCGAAACTTTTGCGCAGCCAGCAGTCAGCAGTGCCTCCCTCGGAATCGGAGCCATGTCGGTTGCTACCACTCAGGCCGCCAGCAATGCGATTGCTCAGGTCGCCCATGCTCTTAACGGTCTGTCGTCGCAGCGTGGCTCACTTGGCGCCGCTGTTAACGCTGTTTCTGGTCAGGTTGCCAGCCTGCAGAACGAGCTGGTGAACGTCACCGCAGCACAGTCCAGAATTGAAGATGTCGATATGGCGGCAGAACTGATCAATCTCAGCCTGTCAGAACTTCAGTCGAAGTTTGCCATCAAGGCTTTCAAGATTCAGGATGAAAACCGCCAGAGTATTCTCAGTCTGCTCAGAGAATGAATTATTAATAAAAAACTCCCGGCAGCACAGCTGCCGGGAGTTTTTCATCAGAACAGATCGATTAAAAGGTGAGAGGCTGAAACTTTGGTTGTTTAAGCGGAATCGATTCAAGGACAGCTTTGACCTGTTCGAGAGTTTTGCCGTAACCCATTGCCTGAAAGCGACCTTCCGTATCAATCGGCCAGCTTCCCTGCACACCATTGAACAATTCGAAATGCCCCTCGGCCTTCTTCAGAAACAGCAGATAGGGTGCGCCTTCCTTGAATTCTGGGTAATCTTCGATGCCGCGGTAATTTTTGATTTTGATGCTTTCACCTGCTTTTAGCTCCCCTTTGAGGGTTTCGTCTATTTCGAAGAGACAGGCTAGAATCTCGGGGCCTTCAGGCAGTTTGCCTGTTCCCTTGATGGCAGTGATTTTACCTTTGACGATACAGTCAGAACCTCCGGTAAGCTGCTCTAGACTAAGGGTTTCGATCATGGCAAAGCCTCCGATGGCGACCAGTAACATGCAAATAACCGTGATAGCTTTCATAGATTCCTCCAGATTTTGTTCTTATTATAATTCATTTTATTTTGCTTTTGCAGGATACAATAAGACTGAGTTTTGTTAATGCGGTTGACAATAGTCGGCCGGGTTGAGATTATTTTACTATGCCAGCAGATTTACAGCCAGTTAAGATTGTCGCGTCCAGGCGTGGGTTCGCCATCATGATCGCTCTGATCATCGGAACGGTGCTGCTGATTCTTGCTGTATCTCTTTATTCCTTTGTTGGTCACCAGCATAGCGGCATGCAGACGATTGTCAACGGCGAAATAGCGCATTTTCTTGCTGAAGCAGGCATAAACAGCAGTATTGGGGCTGTACGTGCCAGTATTGCCCGGAATCTTGAAAGTGGTTCCGGAGCTAAGGAACTGGCAAAATTGCTGTTTAAACCAGGAGAATTCAACGATACCTGTATCAACGATCTTCTTGACGCCAGCTGGAATCGCGATCTTGAAAGCTTTGCCCGCGAGGTAGACAAGGATGCTTCAATTCGCGTCGATGTCTGGCTGCGTGATTTTGAGCTCAGTGAAACTGACCCATCGGTATGGGCTGATCCGGTTGCCAGAAATGGCTTTCTGGTAATCGAAGCTACCGGTGCTTACAAAGCATCTCAACGGAAAATATCAGTCAGGCGGCAGGTGCGGGTGGCTAACTCGGTTCCAGGTGCTCTGGCCCGGTTCACCATGTACGTCGGTGATGCAGCCAGGCGCAGTGAAGATGCGTTCAATCTTATCCGCAACGATTATCGCGGTATGATTACCGATGGCCCGCGACCTCTGATCTGTTATAACCATGCGACTCCGGACACTCCTCTTGAACCCGGCAATATTGCCGATGTCATGAAAGAAGAGAAGATGGCTGACGTTTGGCAACGACGCGGCTGGTTATGGCTCGGCGGCCGTGGCATCAGACTGAACCTCTGTTCCGGGGCCGGCGATCTCGGTGAAATTTTTCATTTTTATGATGTCAGCAATCCGAATGTTTTTTCTCCGGTCAAATTCACTACTCCGGCAGATTCTCTGCCGG
>CAZPCO010000012.1:9634-12370 GCA_964585025.1 uncultured bacterium
GGGCCTTTGCAGCTCCCCTGGGATAAAAGCAACGAATCGATCCGGCAGGTCAGTTACAGCTTCGGGCATAGTTTCGTGCTCGATGGCTTTCACGATCGCAGCAGCCGAAAAGAATCAGAGGCAATGTACGAGGGCAATATCCTTTCTGTGGGCGAAAAAAATCATTACAGTTCAAAATCTTCGCTTTTACATCTCTACGGAGATGCCCGGAAAGGTTATCAGTCGCGCACCAGAATTTTTGGGCCGGTTAGGGCTGCGTTCATCAGATTTGCCAATCTCGAAATCAAACCTGAAGAAGCCGATGTTACATCGCTTTTTGCCGCGGCCAGCCCTCCACCTCTGTATCTGCTGCGTTCCATCTCCGGAGACGATTACAACAATTCGGTCGATATCGAAGAGGTCGGGCGCCGAAGTGTTGGCGGCCCCCTGCTGAAGACCGGAATGCTTTTTAAAGCTTACGAAGAATATGCCGCGTTGATGAGTCGGGTGGTTGAACTCCCCTACATGGAATCATACAACAGTATGCAGGATGTTCTCGATGCGAAACCTGGTCGCACTTTTCCGTCTTCGACAAAGGCTTTCAATGCCGAAGCCGATGATCAGCTGACTTTGCAGCGCGACCAGCACGTTTTCTTCAAAGGTCGACCGTCAGCGGAAGGCGTGGCGCAACTTCTCGACGGAAGAGTGCAGGTAGAGGTAGAGACGATCAGTGAATTCTGGGATCGTTATCTCAATCAACAGGGTGAGCTCGAACTTAATGCTGTGGTCAGAATCAGAAACCCGCGTGGTCTAGATATGCAGATTCCAGCAGCCGGAAAACCCCAGCCGATGGTGGTCAAAGGCGGTGGAATAATCGTTCTCGAGTCTGGCAATCTCTTGCTGCGGGGTATTACCTGTGCAGCAGTCGACCAGGCCCTGACCATCGTTCTGCGAGGCAGCGGCTCGGTTTCATTTGCATCGACACAGCCAAACCATGTGAACCTGATTGCGCCAGACGCTGAGCTGGCATATGGCTCTAAGTTCGATTTGTTCGGCACTCTGTGTGTCGGATCCATATATGCCGATCATCGCTTTCAGGGTGGCACGGTGCGCTTCAGACCCGGCCAGGATCCCGCTTCTCCCGGCTATGACAGATATTATAAGGTGTTTGTCGACCCCAAGGACTCATATTGGAATGAATAGGCAACGTCTGGGCATCTCGCTGGTTGAAATTGTCATGTCGATGGGTATTCTATCGCTGATCATGCTGCCGGTTTTCATGACCTTTTCTTCCGGTAACGTCAACATTCAGGTTACCGAAGGCGAGTTTCGTGCACATACTGCCGCTCTTGAACTAATGGAGCAGATCATCTCGCTGCCTTTCGATCTCATCCGGCCGGGAAATTATGATTCGACTCTGGTTGCCGACGGCAGAGCTTTTGCCGGTGGCCCCACAGTGTTCAGGCTTACTGGTGGCCCAGATCTCAGACCTTCTCTGTCGATTGAAGAAATAAGGCGCGCCAACCGGGTCGTCTTCAAGAAAATTACGGTCAGAATCGCATATCCGTCTGCCAGGGCAGCAGATAAAATGCGTGAATTCACCCTGAAAACGCTGGTGGCCAATGAAAATATATAAAAGTGGCTTTACCCTGGCCGAAATTCTCGTTGTCTGCGGGATTTCGGGAGTTTTTCTCGGAATCGCCATCATGCTTTTTATCAATTTCCGTCAGGGCTATTCGCGCAGCGAAAATGTTGCTGTTCTGATGCAGGAAAGCGCCCTTTTTCTTGCCCGGCTGCGCACCGATCTTAATAACGCCGTGCTCAGCGGCCCGGCAGGCGATATCGATAAGCAGATACAGGCAGCACCGAGCCAGTTGACCTTCAATGTCTACAGCAGCGGTCGGGGCAAGATTCTGCCGGTTGTTTACCAGTATGAGGCTGCTCCTGGTGGCGGCAGCATAAGCCGTCGTGAAGATCATGGCGGCGATAAGGTGCTGATAAAAAGTCACGTAGCATCTCTGACCTGGCAGTTGCAGCTCGAAAGGTTTGCCACCCCGGGTTCAGGAACATTCCGCCTCAGCGTTGCCATCGATCTGCAGTTAAAGACGGCAACCGGCCGCGAAAAACCATTTGCCATCAAAACCGCCATTTTTCCTTCCCGACTCAATCGTCAGCTTAACAATCCATGAAGATTTTTTTGCAACGAACTACAGAAAAAATGCGTATAATTAGATGAACAATATGTACTGCGGGGAGGCTGAAAATGCACAGACGATTGATAATCGCGCTGTTGTCCATGATTTTGCTGGTTGTGGCCGGTGCAGTGCCAGTTCTGGCGCAAGGCGACAGTTATCTTGACACCATTTATCGCGCCGGAAACTCAGGAACCTCGGTAATTACCGACCGGCCCGAAGCCTCCTATGCCGGAACTGACGAAAACCCGGAAGTGGTCGACGTTCCTGACCCGGTTGGTGACCCGGCCCAGCAGAAAGCCATGGAAAAGCTGCAGTCGGTGATCAACAGCATCATGCGTGTCATTGCCGGCCGTATGTGCGGTACCCGCATCGTCATTGTCGTCATCCCGTGTGAAAGAATTTTCCCCAAACCCACTGCCACCGCGACTTCTACTTCCACTTCTACTTCTACCTCGACTGCCACCGCGACCTCAACTTCTACGTCTACGGCCACAGCCACTTCTACTTCGACCTCGACGGCTACCGCGACTTCTACCTCCACCTCCACCTCCACCTCCACCTC
>CAZPCO010000012.1:12470-18246 GCA_964585025.1 uncultured bacterium
CGACCTCGACGGCTACCGCGACTTCTACCTCCACCTCCACCTCCACCTCCACCTCTACCTCCACCTCCACTTCCACCACCACCGCAACTACAACGGCAACTTCAACGTCCACTGCTACCGCAACTTCTACAGGCACATCTACTGCTACCGATAAAGAGGCAGTGCGGGCCGCAGTTCTGGCTAAATACGGCATCAGCCTTACCGATGGTGCCAATAACTGTTCCTGGAGTATCAATCAGCTCAATGCCGCCAATGAAGCTTTCGGCGAATTGCCATCATTTTTCAGAAAATGCACCGATGTCGTTTATCGTGATGGGCAGCCCAACGCTTCCTTCATTCCGCCAAGCGCTTCTGCCTACGTTATGGTGCCGCAGCGCAAAGTTCACATGCTCGATCTCAGCGTGTCTATGACCCAGAATGCCTACAATTCGATGGTTGCCGCTTATGGCCGCGCCCCGACCCAGGCCGAACAGATGGCCTATCTGAAACACAACTTCAAGCGCACTCTGGTGCATGAAATGACTCACTGTTTCCAGAATACTTATCCACAGGTCTACCAGGCCTGGGCCAGCAAATTCTGGCCCGGCGGCCGGCTTTCAGGCACCTGTCCGACCGGTTATGGCAGAACCCAGCCGGCTGAAGACATGGCTGAATCTGTAGCCACCTATTACACCGGCGGCACGATCAGAAACGGCATGTTCGTTTCTAAAAGCGGTGCCACCATGGATCTCAATCGTTACAATTTCATCAAGCAGTATGTGATGGATGGCAAAGAATACCTGCAGTAAAGGAATCAGGCTATGAAAAAGCTGATCGGTCTGTTTGTAATGTGCGCAATGTTGCTGGCTATGCCCGTCAAGGCGCAAAATGCCAGTTATCTCGATTCCGTATACCAGACTCTTGAGGTCGCTACCGGCACTGATGCGCTGACTGCCCTCAAAGATGCGATCAGCTCTGAATACAATGTGATTATTGCCGAAGACCAGGCTGAAAACCAGAACCAATGGAATCTCAGCTACGTTCAGGCAATCAAAGATGTTCTTGCCGCTCTGCCGGCCAGTTTTACGGCATCGACGCGCATGGTTTACCTCGACCCGGCACCGGTTCAATACGAAGTCAAATATGTCGGCTTCAATGATCAGCATGGCATTGTGCAGGTCGGTGCCGGGGTCATGACGCCCTCGGTTATGTTCATCAGACGTTTCAAAGAGGTCTATAACACCACTCCTACAGATACCCAACTTATCAACCGCTTCAAAACGATTCTGGTCAGAGGTATGACCTACGGTTTTCTGCAGGAACACCCTGATATAGCGAAAAAGTACGCCAGCATCGCTGCCCAGTCTAAGCTGCCGGTCAAGGTATACGGTCCGGCTGCTGAAATCAATATGGTTACGGCCCCCGGCAAGACTGCTGCCTGGATCGACCTGGCCTTTGCGGTGTCGATGTACTGCACTGAAGCATCAAATCTGCAAAGCAAATACAAGACCCGCTACGATTTCGTCAAGACAATGGTGATGAACAACCAGACGGTTACCGGTTGGACCAACGCATCGGTCGCCAGCGACACTACGACAACCGGTGGCAACGATAACCCCGGAGGTAATGTCGAAGTTCCGGCGACCCGCCCACCGCCAGCGATTCCTGATGGTGATTATATGCCGGTCGTCACCCAGGTCGATGTCGGTACTGCTGCGGCAAATCTGCCCGCTGCCTACAAGGAAGCTCCTGAGTTGCTGCGCAGCGCTATTGCTGAGTTGTTTGCCGAGTTGCCCAAGTTCTTCTCGACCTGCACCGAAGCGATTGCTTATGTGCCGACCACTGATACGGAAACTGCCTTTTCATCAGAGGGCTTCGTCTTTATAACCCAGAATTCCTGGTTTATGCCCTCATTTTCGACTCTCGATGATGCTGCCAGAGGCAAGCGTTTCAAGCAGATTCTCATGCGTGAGATGACTCTGCGGTTTCTTTATTTCCACCCCGAAGTCACCGCCAAATGGAAATCTACCTTCGACAAGAACATGACCACTTACGATGCCTATGTCGACATGACCCAGGCTGCAGTGATGTATTACTCCACCCCCGCTTACCTCAAAGAGATCAACCCGGCCCGCTATAACTTCGTTAAAACCGTGGTCATGCTCGGCAAGGAATATTCAAACTGATATTTTGCAAAGCTTGTTTTTAAGCCTGATTTTTGCACAGCGCCATTTTATGGCGCTGTGTTGTCTTAGAGCACTTCGCATATTTTCGGGGGGATTCTGGATGCTGTTTGTTGGCCTGGAATTTCGCTGAAATTGATCAGACAGGGCTCGCGGCGTTGACAATGCTTTTCCAGCTGATGCCGAAGCGCTGCAGGTATTTTCGCAGCCGATCTGAGTCGTTGCTCGATTGCTTGTTACGCATCGAATTGCCAAAGAGCCTGCGGCCGGCTTCTGCCATACTGCTGCAGGTCCTGCAGATTTCAAGCACACTTTCAAGCTGCAGGCGATCGAAGAGGTCGAGACCGGCGAGAACCCCGGGTGCAAGAAGCGAGTCGCACAGATTGGCGCGATTGTCTTCAACCGAAGAATCCTGGCCCCAGCCAGTTTTCAGCTTCAAAATTTCCTGCTCGACATCGGCAAGGCCGATGCGGTGGCCTTCTGAAAGTGTGATCATGCGCGTGAGCGAACTGTTGAGATCGCGGAAATTAGCGGTCCAGAGTGCTTGTGCGGATGTCGCGAACCTGGAATATAGCTGCCTGGCTTCGCTGCTGAAACTGACCGGTTCACCAAGCCTTTTCGAGTGCTGCTGCAGTTCAAAGTCAATGTTGGGTTCGATGTCTTCAGGTCTGTCACGCAGACCGGGAATGGTGAATTCCCAGAATTTGATTCGGGCCAGCAGGTCCTGTCTGAAGCGGCCGGCCCGGCATTCATCGCGAAGATCGCGGTTGGTGCCGGTTATCAGCTGAAAATCACTGTTGACTTCTTTGTCTGAGCCTACGGGCAGATATACTTTTTCTTCAATGGCGCGCAATAGCATTGCCTGTTCATCGAGCCCAAGTTCACCTATCTCGTCAAGAAACAGAATGCCGCCATGGGCGGCCTTGAGCAGACCATCGCGATTCTCGGTGGCGCCGGTGAATGCGCCCTTTTTATGGCCAAACAGCACCGACATTGCCATATCGCCGCGCAGGGTGGCGCAGTTGACTTCGATAAACCGGCCTTTGAGTTTGTTATGCTGGCGCCGCAGTTCGAATATCTGCCGCGCCAGACGCGACTTGCCGGCGCCGGTCGGCCCCGAGAGCATGATCGGCATATCACTGCGCAGGGTAACCTTTTCGACTTCGGCGATCAGGGCGTTGAAATGCTGATTGCGTGTTTTGATGCCTGATTTGAGAAATGAAATATCGTCGACCGCCTGCTGGGCAAAACGACGGGCGATACTGTCGTAGCGCGACAGGTCCAGATCGATGATTTCATAACTGCCGGGCGGTGAATTGTGGCGGCCGGGGCCGGTCTGCAACAGTTTGCCGGGAAAAAAGCCGGCTTCGGTCAGTAGAAAAGTGCATATCTGGGTCACGTGGGTACCGGTGGTGATATGCATCAGATATTCTTCGTTTTCCTTGAACTTGTACTGATGCGAATAGTCGAGCATTCCCGAAAAAACTTCCTCGAAATCCCAGGGGTTTTTGAACTCGATATGCTCAATTTTAACTTCGGTTTCCGGTGAGATGGCGGCGATATCAGTTTTTATCTGATCAGCGAGCGAGGAATCACGGTGGCTGCACAGCAGATGAAACCTGTCGATCAGCAGATCTTCGTGCTGGCAGACGGCAACCGATGGCCGCCAGCTTTCCCAGCGGTTCTGTTTGCCGCGTCGGTCGAGAACAGTACCAAGAAAGCCTATTACCACATTTTTTCTGCTCATTTACCCGTCTCCTGTAAGCCCCGATCTTTTGCCACGGGCCTCCCGGCGTCGCTGCGCCCGCAACGCCCTCTTCGGCCCCTGAACATGCTGAAGAGCAGGCCTTGTCACTTCGCTTCGCTCAGCGACAGGTTCGGTGGCACCTTCTCAGGATAAGATGACATGAATATGTCACTGGCCGGTTCGTTGCATTCCTGAGACTCACCGGCACTCGGTCATCCATGACCTTCGCGAGGAGCGGAGCGACGAAGCTATCTCATAATTTTATTCTGGCTGATCATTGATTTGCAGTTTGTTAGCCAGAGAATCATATTCTAAAATATATATCATAATATATAAAATATAAAAATAGATATGAAATAAGAGAGATCTGGCAACGTATGTTTTAAGGAAACTGGCTTTGGGTGCAGGTTTAAGCGTTTGCATTCATGTTGGCATGATCGTTGCAATATACCTAAATGTCTGTTGATTCGACCAGGTCGGTGCCCACCCGTGGGTGAGGGTATGCCGGGCCTGTATTGAAGGCGAGACAGACACCTGGATAGCTCATTGGTAGAGCAATGGCCTTATAAGCCATCGGCAGCAGGTTCGAATCCTGTTCCAGCTTCACTGCTTGACAAAGCAGTCTTAGCCTGAAGAGCGCCGGGTAGTATGCCGGGCCTGAGCCGGCCGGTCTGTAGAGATAACACAACCGCAGCAGCAGGAATCCAGGGGATTCCGGGCAGGCGGAGACACTGAATGACAGGTCGAATCAGGTAGTCGCAGCAGCGGTCATGCAGGCAGCAGATACCGTCTGGTTGCCGGGCCCCGCGGGCCTCTTTCCTGCAGATGCAGACAAGAAGGCAACGAGGAACGCGCCAGACTCAAGCTGACTCCACCGCTGCGGGACTGGCAGACGAACCGGTCGTTCCGAGGGCCCTGAAATTCAGCAGCCGCAGCAGCGGTTGAAAGGAGATAGAATATGATCAGACTCGTAAGGGTGAAGAATGCAGAAACCGGTTTGCGCTTTAAAAACGGCAAGCTGATCGAGGTTCTCAAGCCCGGCTGGTATCTTGCCAGGACGATTATTGGTGAAACTATCGATGTGCTGCGTGAGAAAGATCTGTTCGTCTGGCATGAAGAAATCGACCAGATCGCGAATTCAGGGTTGCTGAACGACCGTGTCGTCGTCGTCGACCTCAAAGATAACCAGCGCGCGATCGTCTGGCTCGATGATCGTTTCTACACCCTTCTTGGCGTTGGCCGCCAGCTGATCTGGAAAACCCAGAAAAACGTGCGGGTTGAAGAACTGACTGTCGAAGACCCGCGTTTCGAGCATCGCCAGCTCTTCAGAATCGGCAAAGCGCCGGTTGCCAGAGAGATTCTTGAAGCAGTTCAGGTCGAACAGGGTGAAACCTGCGTTTACTTCAGAGACGGCCGGTTCGTGGAAGAGCTTCAGCCTGGTTTCTATGCCTTCTGGAAAAATGTTTCAGCGCTGAAGTTCGTGACTGTGAGCAAAAAAGAGAAGGTCCTCGATCTTTCCGGCCAGGAAATTATCACTGCCGATAAGGTCAGCCTGCGTTTGAATGCGGTTGCCAACTTTAGAATCGTCGATGCGTTGAAATCCGTTTCGGTCAGCGAATCGGCTGAAACAGTCCTTTATCGTGAATGTCAGCTGATCATGCGTGCGGTTGTCGGCGCCCGCAAAATCGATGAAATGCTGGCGGCCAAAGACCAGCTGGCGGAAGAAATCTCGACCGCACTTAAAACGAAGGCGCAGAACTACGGCATCGAAGTCTGCGGTTTTGGTATCAAAGATATCATTCTGCCGGGCAAAATGCGCGAAATCATGAACCGGGTCTTTGCAGCACAGAAGGAAGCCGAAGCGAAC
>CAZPCO010000012.1:18256-24971 GCA_964585025.1 uncultured bacterium
ATCATCAGAAGTGAAGAAACCGCTGCGACCAGAAGCCAGTGCAACACTGCGAAGATGCTCGAAGCAAACCCGACCCTGATGCGCCTGCGTGAGCTTGAACTCATCGAAAAAGTCGCCGAAAAGTCTACGCTCAAGCTTGTTCTCGGCGAAAAAGGCCTGACCGAAAAGCTGGTCAACATGCTCTGATGCGAATACTGCTATGTGAATGAGCATTCATCACCTGCGCTGCGAAGAGATTGGTGCCGATTCATCAAGGATTGCTTCGCTGCGCTCGCAATGACATAAGTCTGTCACTATGAAGAGCGAAGGTCGCAGGGCGTTTTTACCTGGAAGGCATTATGCAACGTGAGCCAGGATGATGGAAGCGGCTGCAACGACTGACCTGCCAAAAAGTAGTTGGAGAGAAGAAAGGTTCCCGTTTGCCCTTTTTGCTGGTGTGCATCTAAGGGCGCGGCAGGGTAGAATTGGGAGAGTGAAAATATGGATAATGAAAAAATAATCAGAATTGACGGATCGATGGGGGAAGGTGGCGGCCAGGTGCTGCGAACTTCTCTGGCCCTGTCGGCCTGCACCGGTAAAGCGTTCAGCATCGAGAACATCAGGGCGAAGCGCAAGAAGCCAGGATTGATGCGTCAGCACCTGACCTGCGTGCATGCTGCCCAGAAAATCTGTTCTGCAGACATCAGCGGCGACGAAATCTCTTCGCAACAGCTGGTTTTTAAACCCGGTTTCGTTCTCGACGATGACTACCATTTCGCGGTCGGCAGTGCCGGCAGCGCCATGCTGGTGCTGCAGACGGTTCTGCCGCCCCTGCTGATGGCCCCTGCGCCGTCGATGGTGGTTCTTGAGGGTGGCACCCATAACCCGTTTTCACCGACTTTTCATTACATAGACGAAGTGTTTCTACCAATGATCAACAGGTTTGGCGGCGGGTGTTCGGCTGAGTTGAAGTGCTGGGGTTTTTATCCTGCCGGTGGCGGTCGGGTTGAAGTCAGAATCGTGCCTTTCGGAAAACCTGCCCGTCTCGATCTGTGTCATTCTGGCGATCTTCTCGGGGCTTCGGTTTTGACGGCCGTATCGAAAATTCCCTGGGAAATCGCCGAAGACGAGAGTCTGGCGATCGTGAAGTCGGTGCGGTTTCCGGTGTGCAGGCGGCAGGCAATTGCCGTCGATTCAGTCGGCCCTGGCAACGTGGCGATGGTCAGACTCGATTATCAACATGGTTCGGCCATGTTCACCGGTTTTGGCGAACTTGGCGTCTCACGCCGCAAGGTGGCCCACATTGCCAGCGTCGGTGCCAACCGCTTCGTAAAGGCACAGGCGGCGGTAGATGAGCATCTTGCCGACCAGATACTGATTCCGATGGCTCTGGCCGGGGGCGGCAGTTTCACCACTACCGAACCATCGCTGCATACGAAGACCAATCTGCAGGTGATCGAATTGTTTCTGCCGGTCAGATCTGCAGTTACCCGGCTCAGCGAGCTGCTCTGGAAAATAGAAATTTCGTCTGTCTGAAACTTTGCCCGGCTCAATTACTTGAACAGGGTCAGCTGGTTACACCTGGCTGCGAAAGGGCTTGTGGTGACCAGGCGGGTCTGCTGCATAGCATCGCAGGCCGGTATTCGATGAAGCAGGAGGCTTCTTATGGAATGGATCAAAGATAAAAAAAGCATCGCGCCAAATGCGCGTGTGGCAATAAAATCCTGGTGCGCTGAAATCGAACCTGATGCCCTTAGACAGGCAGCAGATCTGGCTTCGCATCCGGCGGTCGATCTGCATGTAGCCCTGATGCCTGACTGCCATGTCGGTTACGGTATGCCGATCGGCGGCGTGATCGCCTGCCGTGAATCGGTTATTCCGAATGCGGTTGGCGTCGATATCGGCTGCGGCATGGGTGCAGTTAAAACCAGCATCACGGTCGATCAGATCGGCGGCATGCAGCAGATCCGCGCCATTCTTGAGCAGGTCAAGAAGCTGGTTCCGGTCGGTGAAGGCAACTGTCATCGCCATGCCCAGGACTGGGAAGGCTTTGCCGCTTACGAAAATGAAATCGAAGGCCAGTTGCCCGGCTGGTTCGATAAGGACCGGTTCGAGCATGACCGCAAGAACCTCGGCACCCTCGGGGGCGGAAACCACTTTATCGAGCTGCAGACCAGCGAAGATGGCCAGGTCTGGATGATGCTGCATTCAGGTTCGCGAAATCTGGGTTACCGCATTGCCGCTTATTACCACAAACTGGCTTTTGCGCTCAACGAGAAGTGGCATGCCGAAATTCCGTGTCGCGATCTGGCTTTTCTGCCTTCTGATGCCGATGAGGGCAACGATTACATTCGTGATATGAACTTCGCCCTGCGTTATGCGCTAGAAAACCGGGCGCGCATGATGGGGGCCTTCAAAACGGTGATGAGCGAACTGTTTTCCGGTATCGAGTTTGTCGAGGAAATCAATATTCATCACAACTATGCGGCACTCGAGAACCATTTCGGGCGCAACTTCTGGGTGCATCGCAAGGGCGCGACCTCGGCACGCAAAGATCAGCTGGGTATCATTCCTGGAAGCATGGGCGCCTTCTCTTACATCGTGCGTGGCCTTGGCAACCCAGACTCATTCACCTCATGTTCGCATGGCGCCGGCCGGCGCATGGGTCGCAACGAGGCCAGCCGCCATCTGACCCTCGAAGAATGCAACCAGGCAATGGAAGGCATCGTTTTCGACCGCTGGCACAAAGCCGGCGGCCGCGGCAAAAAGGGTGGCGCCGCCTTCGATTTCGGCGAAGCGCCGCAGGCTTACAAGAACATCGATACAGTCATGGCCAGCCAGCGTGATCTGGTCGAGCCGGTCGTGAAATTGCGCCCCCTCGGCGTCATCAAAGGCTGACAGTTTTTACGCTGTCGTTGCGAAGGGCTAAATCCTGAAGCAATCGCAAACGGCAAACTTAAAGCATATGATCAGCGCGGCAATCAACTGGTATAGCCGGTAAAATGCCCGTCTTATCCCATCAGGGGTTGAGGCGGGCTTTATTTTACTGCTTCAGATGACGTTCGAGCTGCTTTTTGGTGCCTTTGAACGGGGTAGCCTTGTCGGGTTCGTCTGGCCATGGGTGTTTGGGGTAGCGGCCTTTGAGTTCGCCGACCACCTGGCGGTAGCCGGTTTTCCAGAACGAGGCGAGGTCGGCGGTTATCTGCACCGGGCGGCCGGCCGGCGAAAGCAGGTGAATCAGCATCGGTTGTTCGCCGTTGCAGACAGCTGGTGTAGCAGCCAGACCGAAGAGCTCCTGGATCTTGACCGCCAGAATTGGCTGGCCATCGGGCTGATACTGAATTCTGACGCTGCTGCCCGAAGGCACTTCGTATCTTTCCGGAACCAGCTTTTCCAGCTGTTCGCGGCGGTTCCAGGGCAGCTGCTGCAGATAGAGCTGCGATACAGATTGTTTTTGCAGATCGGCAAAGCTGCGGCAGTGCTCTGCCTGTTCTTCGACCTGAGAGAGCAGCCAGTCGCGATCGAGGGCCGGAAAGTCACGGCCAGCGGCGCTGTTTTTCAGCAGTCTGACGCGGTTGATGAACTCGGCGTTGGCCGGATCTTCGAGATTCAATGCCCGGTCGAGGTCGCCGGCGGCCGCCTGCAGGAGGATTTTGCCTGCCTGGGCTGCGTCGCTTTCCCTGATTCTGGTTTCATGGTCGGCAAGCAGCAGTTTGCCATACCACAGGCGTTCGCGGGCCGCAATTTTCTGACTGGCAGGGTTGAAAAAAATCTCGCGGGATGGTTTGCAGGGGGCGCCATCACCGGCTTTGAGCCAGTCTGCACTGATGGCGCAGCCCAGGAAGATCCGGCCATCGTTGGTGGCGGACCTCAATCTGGCATCGACGCGCAGTGCCAGAATGAACTCGTGATCTTTGAGCAGGCCGTTGGCGCTTACATTCAAGCCCTGACCGCTGCAGACCGTATAGGCGGTGGAACCCTGACCGCCACGTCGCATGCATACCCGGTCTGGAAAAGCGCTCAGCAGGGCGCGGTGCAGCAGTTCGCGCGGGCTGGTTCTGCCGACGTGTCTGGCGCTGAGCTGCGATGGTTTCAGCAGTCCGAGCAGTTGTTTCTGCGCTTTTTCGATGCGCCAGACCGCATTGCGGTCGATGCGGTAACCGCTTCTGCGGCTGCCGGGTTCAAGCAGTTCGAGGCGCAGATCGAGATCCGGGTCGGGCGGACCGCCGGTTTCTGAAAAGTCGTTGAAGATGAAATCTTTTTCGGCAATGATTGCAGCAGCCAGGGCGGCGGCTTCTGCAACTCCGGTTTCGGCGGCGGCAAGCAGCATGCGGGCAAGTCGCGGCTCGACCGGCAGGTCGCAGATCTGCCGGCCAAGTTCGGTAATGCGGGTGTTTTCATCGACAGCATGCAGCATCTGCAACAGTTCGACTGCCCGGCCGATTTTCTCGGGGCCGGGGCTCTGCAGCCAGCTGAAGTTCTGTGGTTCATGGCAACCCCAGGCAAATAGTTCGAGAACTGTCGGCGTCGGATCGGTTCTGAGAATTTCTGGCTCCTCGTTGTCGGCGAGCTGGTCATGTTCGGCCCGACTCCAGAACCTGATAGCGCGCCCGGCACGCAGACGTCCGGCGCGGCCGGCCCGCTGCGTTGCCGAGGCCTTGCTGATTCTCTGCATTTCGAGTTTTTCGAGGCCGGTCTGCGGGTCGAAGTTCTGGCGCCGGCACCAGCCGGTATCGATGACTGAAGTGATGCCATCGATGGTCAGAGAGGTTTCGGCAATGTTGGTGCTGAGAATGATTCTTGGGGTTTCGCCAGGCTGCAGCACAGCTTCCTGGTCTTCGACACTCATCGTACCATGCAGAGCTAGAACCCTATGCCTGGCAACCGCCGGCGATGCTTCGAGTATCTGCTGAATGCTTTTTATTTCTCCGGCTCCGGGCAGAAAGACGAGATATTCTTCTTTCGGGTCTGAGGCCGAAACGATGCCGGCGATCGTGTCGGCTGCAGCCGCGAACTGGTCGCGGCCGGCGCTCACCGGTTGCCACTGAACGTCAACCGGGTATAAAAAGCCTTTGCCGGCAATAGTGACTGCATTGTCGAGGTAGCTTTCGATGAGGGCGGTATCGATGGTCGCCGACATTACCATTATGCGAAGGTCAGGGCGGACCTCGCGTTTGATTTCGCGGCAGAGGGCCAGGCACAGGTCGGCATGTACGCTGCGTTCGTGAAATTCATCGAAGATTACCAGTCCGACGTTTTCAAGCAGCGGGTCTTTCTGCATGCGGCGCGTGAGAATTCCTTCGGTCAGCACTTCTATACGTGTGTCGCGGCCAATATTGGAGCTGAAACGCACGTTATGGCCGATCACCCGCCCGGGCATCGAAGCATCGAGGTCTGCCATGCGGCGGGCTATGGCTACCGCAGCGACACGGCGGGGCTGCAGCATCAGAATGCGCGAATTTCCAAGCCAGGCTTCGTTTTTAAGGGCAAGCGGCACGATCGTCGACTTGCCGGCACCGGGTTCGGCGGTGAGAATGACGTCTTTGCCTGATGCCAGAGCGGTTTTTATCGCCGGCAGGCTTTCTTCGACGGGGTAGGTTTTAGCGCCAGTTGTAGACCTGGAGGAGGTTTGCATAGTCGTCGGTCCAGAGGTTGTAGTTATCGTAAGCGGGCATCTGGGTCCAGAGGCCGGTATTCTTCAACATTTCGAGCTTTTCGGGCTGTGGTGAGGCGGCAACCCAGTGTGAACTCGCCATCTGGTCATAATCATACCAGTCGTAGCGAATCGAGTCACGTTCTGGTTCGTAGAAGGCTTCGAGACAGGCCATGCCGAGGCGGTCGCAGATGCGTTTAATCACTGGCGCCAGTTTGAGGTAACGGTTCGAAATATGAAACACGATGAGGCCATCGTTCTGTATCTTGCGACGATATAGTTCGAAGGCCTGCAGGGTCAGCAGATGGGTTGGAACCGAACCTGACGAATAGGCGTCGAGAACCAGCAGGTCGTAATGCCGGTCAGGCGCATGCCGCAGTTGCACTCTGGCATCGCCGGCAATGATGCGCAGTGCAGACTGGCAGTTGGTCAGAAAGGTAAAATAGTCGGGGTTGCGGGCTATTCTTATTACCGCCGGATCGATTTCGAAAAAATCGATGCTCTGCCAGGTGCGGCCATACCAGGCGATGGTGCCGCAGCCAAGGCCTACGACGCCGATATTGCGGCAGTTCCGGTTGATGATGGCCGTCTTGAAGAGCGCGCCAATCGGGCCTTCTCGTGAATAATATGAGAGCGGCAGCTGATATCTGACTTTGACGCGCCGTTCGACGCCATGCAGTGTGTAGCCATGATGCAGGCGGTGGAAAATGTCGGCGACTCCGGCTATTTTCAGGTCGGGGTCGCGCGTCTGCCCGTCGGTAGCCAGTCGCGATACCTTGAGGATTCCATAAAAGCTGCGCTCCTGGTGAAGAATACGCGCATCGGATGGTTTGCCTGCAACCTGTAGTGCTGAGAAAATGAGCAGCAGCACTAAACCGCTGCTGACCGGCCGCCGGTAAAACAGGTGGATGAGAAACAGCGAGAAGGCCAGCTGTTTTGCGGTTTCCAGGGAAAATAAATCTTCGGCGCCTTTGCGGCTGTAATAAATCAGCAGGCAGAAGGCCAGCGAAAAAAAGCATGAAATCACTATTTCATGCCGCATTGAAAAGCCGTGGCGCAGATTAGGGCTGAAAATAAATGCGG
>CAZPCO010000013.1:0-23142 GCA_964585025.1 uncultured bacterium
GAATTCGATGCACAGTCACTGCCAGCATTGCTGACTGAATTCCATGCCCGGAAACATCGAGAATGAACATTGCCACCTTCCCGTCGCCGAGAGGCACGATATTGAGCAGGTCGCCACCGATGTTTTCGCAAGGTTCGTAGAACCAGGAAAAGTTGACTCCTGGTATCTTGATTTCAGTATTCGGAAGCAGGCTGCGCTGAAGTTTTCCGGCTGCTTCAAGGTCCTCGTGCAGCTCTTCGAGAATACTGCTGAGCTTCTGATTCTTTTCTTCGAGCTGGCTGGCCAGCTTCTGCAGTTCTGCCTCATGAAATTTGCGATGATCGGTTTCAGCCTTGAGTCGCAGCAACGACTTAACCCGCACCAGCAGTTCATTCTCGTTGATCGGCTTGGTCAGATAATCAACTGCGCCTGCTTCAAAGGCGGCAACCAGATCTCTGGTCTGGTTTTTGGCAGTCTGCACCAATATCGGGATATCCTGAAATTTGGTCTGAGCGCGAATTTCACGAATCGCGGTGATGCCATCGACTTCCGGCATCATCACATCCATGAGAATGAGATCGACAGTTGAATTCTTTGGCGAATCGACGAGACCTATATACTCATAGGCTTCGGCAGCCGATTCTGCGAGATATATACAGCCGTATCCTGCTGAATCGAGAATCGCTTCGAGCAGCATGCGGTTGTCTTCAGAATCATCTACGACCAGAATGCTCATCAGGCGTTGCAACTCGGGGTGTTCGATCATCCGGCATTCTCCTTAAGGTCGGGAAAAACAATGCTGAAGCAGGAACCCTGCCCTGGGGAACTTTTAACGGCGATTTTCGCACCAATCAGACCGGCGAAAGCCCTGGCGATTGACAACCCAAGCCCGGCACCGCCATACTTTCTGGCAACACGGGTATCAACCTGCTGAAACGCTTCGAAGATGACCTTAAGTTTGTCTTCTTCGATCCCGGGGCCAGAATCAATGATGTCAATGCGAACAGGCATTGCCTCGGCATCAACATGCAGTTCAACCTTTACCGGCCTGCCTTCGGAAAATTTAATGGCATTGTCTATGAGATTCTGGAGAATCTGGCGCAGTTTGACTATATCGGAAACAATAGGCTGACAGTGTTCGGGTAGAACCAGATCGACCGCAACCTGCTTTTCTTCGATCATTACATGCATCAGATCGATTACTTCAGCAATCAGTTCGGGAAGAATGACCTTGCTGAGCTCAACTTCAAGCTGGTGATTTTCGCTTCTGGAAAAATCTAGAACGCTGTTAACCATCTTCAGAAGCATTTCGCCATTGCGGCAGACACGTTCGAGATAGAGCATTTCTCTTGGGGAGAAACGGCTTTCAAGATTCTTCTGCATGTGGCGTGAAAAGCCGATTATTGAATTCAATGGCGTGCGAAACTCGTGACTCATATTGGCAATGAAGACACCTTTTGCCTGGCTGGACCTTTCGGCATCAGCTTTTGCCTGCTGCAGTTCTTCCAGCATGCGCTTCGCTTCGGTAATATCACGAATAACTCCATAAGTTGCCTTGTTGGCACGATCAACGGTGCTGTTCCACAGCATCCAGCGCCAGGAGCCATTTTTGTGTCTGAGACGCATCACCCGGCCGAACACACTGCGCCCGGCAATGACTTCAGAAAATTTGTTACCGTCACAGAGAAGATCTTCAGGGTGAATTATATTACTAATATGTTGCCCATGGAGTTCACCGGTTTCATAACCCATGCCATCGAACCACTGAGCATTGACCCGGCGGAAAACCCCCGAAAAGTCAAGTATGCAGAAAAGATCGAGTGACATCTGAAAAAAGCTGTTATGTTCACTGATCAGCTTGCGACTCTCTGACAGATCACGAATGAAACCGGTAAACAGGCTGCCATTCGCCAGTCTGACCTCACCTACAGCGAGATCTATCGGAAAAAGATCGCCATTTTTGCGTTGGGCATCGATTTCACGGCCAATACCGACTATATGCGGAATTCTGGTGGTGAGAAAGCGCTGAATATAGCTGTCATGCTTCGACCGGTGCGGTTCTGGAGCCAGAATCGACACGTTCTGGCCGATTGCTTCCGTGCTGGAAAAACCGAACATTTTCTCGGCAGCACGATTGAAACCCTGAATAATACCACGGTCATTGATGATCACGACGCCGTCGACCGCAAGGTCAATGATGGTCGCCATAGTCTTTTCGCTGATCAGAAGGCTCTGCTGGGCATGATAGAGGAGGTCGGAATTTTCGGGCAGCTTCTGTTTGAGCGAACAGGCGATGCAGATGGCTTCGATAAAATCATGGCCGCCAAGGCTGATATGAGAGAATTTGAATCTGCCGGTTACACTGTCTGTTTCGATGTGGGTAAATCTGAGCACCCGTTCGATCGATTCGATTTTTCCCTGAAGCAGTTCCTGAAGTTCGCAACGAAAACTCTCCACCTTCAGATCGGGGTGAATGTCGAAAAGGCGAAATTCGCTTTCACTGCCGATTTTGAAACGATCTAGCGCTTCGCGGTCGGCATACTGCATCTGAAAATCGGCAGTTGAAAAAATGAACAGCAGATAAACCCTCCACAATCAATCAGCGACAATGACCTGACTCTTTCCGGTTCGGTCAGGATTACCAGAATACTATACCACGGGCGGGGGTTGTGATATCATAACAAAAAATTTCCCGACCTACTTTTTTCGAATGGAGATACTTCACAATGAACATGTTGCCACCAAACCCAGGTCTGAATCCTCTGGGTGTTAAACCGACCTCTCCGGCATCTCCGGCCTCCGGCCGCCAGGAAGTAACCCCACCGAAATGCTTTGGAACCGACTATTTTGGAAAATGGAACACTCAGGGGATGACACTTGAATCGATGAAAATCGACCACGCGGACTACCAGCAGAAGTGCGCCAACTGCAGCCTTTTCGAACGCTGCTACATGACCAACCATATTCGACTGCTGCGCATCAAAAAATAATCGACCCGCAAGGAAGGAATTACCAATGAGAGCTTATGACATCATCAAGAAAAAGCGCGATGGGCAGAAATTGACACAGGCTGAAATCGGCTCGATCGTCAAAGGCTTTGTCGACAACAGCGTTCCCGATTATCAGATGGCCGCTTTCCTCATGGCCGTTTACTTCAAGGGCATGGACGAAGAAGAAACCTACTGGCTGACAGACTGCATGCGCACCAGCGGCGACGTCATCAATCTCGACGGCATCGAAGGTTTCACCGTCGATAAACATTCGACCGGCGGTGTCGGTGACAAAACCAGTCTGGTATTGGGGCCTGTTCTCGCAGCTCTAGGGCTGAAGGTTGCCAAGATGTCCGGGCGCGGGCTTGGTCATACCGGTGGCACTATCGATAAACTCGAAGCTATAAAGGGTTTTTCCTGTGAGTTGTCGACCGCCGATTTTATCAAGGCAGTCAACACAACCGGCGTGGTAATCGTAGGTCAGACCGGCAACCTGGTTCCGGCTGACAAGAAAATTTACGCTCTGCGCGACGTGACCGCTACCGTCGATTCGATTCCGTTGATCGCCGCTTCGATCATGTCAAAAAAACTGGCTGTCGCCAACAAGGGTCTGGTGCTCGATGTCAAAGTAGGCAGCGGCGCCTTCATGAAAAACCTCGAAGACGCACGCGAACTGGCCCGCCTGATGGTCAAAATCGGCAAGCAGGCTGGCCGCAAAGTTACAGCGGTTTTGTCGAACATGGATGAACCGCTGGGCGAAATGATCGGCAATTCGGTCGAAGTTATCGAAGCTATCGATACTCTGCGCAACAAAGGCCCCGAAAGCTTCACCATGCTGATCAAGGCTCTGGCAGCCCAGGCACTCGCTCTTGCCTCCAATCTGAGTCACGAAGCCGCCGAAGCGAAGGTCAGTGAAGTTCTGCAGAATGGCAGCGCTTACCGGAAACTCCTGGAAATGGTTAAGGTGCAGGGTGGCGACGTTTCGATGATCGAAGATTACAGCAAGCTTCCGGCCGCCGAAAAAACCGTCGAACTGAAAGCTGACCGGGCAGGCTACATCAGTCATATTCACTGTGAAGAAATCGGTCTGGCGGCAATGATGCTCGGTGCCGGTCGCGAAACCAAAGAATCAGTAATCGATATGGGCGTCGGTCTCAAGCTCGTCAAACACGTTGGCGACGCAATCAAGGTTGGCGATGTCATCGCCGAACTTTACGTCAACCCGAAACGTGACAATGCCAGAGCTATCGACCGGCTCAAAGCCGCGATCAGCATCACCCCCGGAAAAGTTACCCCGCAGAAATTAATACTCGATATCATTTCGTGAGCATAAACAATGCAAGGTTGCACCAGTAATGCCTCGTTGCGGCTTTCTTTCGAAGAAAGCGAAGCCGCAACGCTTTCGCCACATGCCTGTCTGGCAAGAAACAGTCGCGGACGTGAGTTTCCCGAAAAGGATTGCTTTATCCGCACCTGCTTTCAGCGCGATGTTGACCGGATAATTCACAGTGAATCATTCAGAAGACTCAAGCACAAAACTCAGGTATTTCTGTCGCCAACCAACGATCATTTCAGAACCAGGCTTACGCACACGCTTGAAGTAGTCTGCACCGCACGCTGCATTTCACGTTGTCTCAGGCTCAACGAAGATCTCACCGAAGCGATCGCACTCGGGCACGATCTCGGCCACACCCCTTTCGGTCACAGCGGCGAAGAAGTTCTCAACGAAATCAGCGAAACAGGTTTCCATCATGCTTCACACAGCGTCAGGGTCGTCACCCGACTCGAAAAGAACGGTGAAGGGCTCAATCTGACCCGTGAAGTCATCGATGGCATTCTCAAACACAGCAAAGGCAAGCACGGTTCGGCAACTATTTCCGAGCAGTCGAACCTGCCATTGACAGTGGAAGCTCAGGTAGTCAGAATCGCCGACCTGGTCGCCTACATCAATCATGACATAGATGATGCGATCAGAGCCGGCCTGATAACCGTAGAAGACCTGCCTCCCGAAGCACACCGCCTGCTGGGCAACCGCCACTCGATCAGAATTCACACCATGGTTCGGGACATCATCGACAACAGCTACGGCGGCAACGTCATCAGAATGAGCCCGCAAATCGAAGAAGCGACAGCGGCCATGAAAAAGTTTCTCTACAATGATGTCTATACGCGCCCTGAAATCGACGTTGCGGTTCAGCGTTCGAAAAATCTGCTGCGTCAGGTAGCCGAATGGTATACAAAGCATCCGGATGATCTGATGAAGCACATCAGACGCCAGATTCCAGAAGATCAGAGCCTCAACCGAACCATCGTCGACTACCTTGCCAGCATGACCGACGATTTTGCTCTGCGCCGGTTTCAGGAGATTTTTGTGCCCCATTATTACCATTTTCCTGATTCAAAACCCAGAAATACGGAGAAAGCCAGATAACCATGCTTTCAATCAGCAGAAAGATTTTTTCCGGATTCGGGTTCGTGCTGCTCATCTGCATTGGTGTTTCGGCACTGGCCGGCTACAACATGCTGAAGCTGCGCGACATCATCGATTATCTCAAGGGCAATTACACCACGGCAATGCTCAATGCCCAGGAATTGATGGAAAACGTTCACCTGAGCGCAACCTCGATCACCGAACTCGTCAGATCGCTGCGCAATCGCGATGAATCGGTCGCTCTCTACAATTCGGCCAAGGAAAGCGCGTTCTCGCGTCTAGACAGCATCGATGCCAACCTCAAAGATCCATTTCTGGCAAATGCGCCGAACGTTATCGCCTTCAAGCAGACCACTGAATCGAATCTGATCGAGCTCTTCGACCTCGGTGACAACTATCTGGCCATGCCGGCCGGGCAGGAATTCACTACCGCCAGCGCAACCGAACTGCTGACTGCCGTGCGCGACAAGGAAATAGAACTGACTTCGAAGTGCCGCAGTCTTTGCGAAGCTCTGTCAAGCTATTCCCGCCTCATAACCCAGCGCAATATCGATTCGATGTTTGAGATCATGGGTCATGTGGTCAAATTGTTCCCCTTTGTGCTTCTGATCTTCGGGGCAGGCTTCACGATGTTCATTTCCAACGGCATTTCACGCCCGCTCGAACGCATCGTCAGCTCCATGTCCGAAGCAGAAAAAGGGCATCTGAACACCCGTCTGAATTTTGAATCCCATGACGAGTTCCAGAGAGTGGCAGAGAGCTTCAACCGAATGCTTGAGGGCATCTGCCAGATGATCTCGAAGGTGCTCGAAACAAGCGACGATCTGGCTACCAGTTCGCAGCAGCTCAGTTCTGCCTCAGTCGAATCGGCAGCGACTCTGCTCGACATTTCCAAGAACGTCAACGGCATCAACCAGTCATCGCTGGAAATTTCCAGCAATCTCGAAAAAACCACCGCATCGGTAGAAAGCTTTTCTGAATCGGCTCAGAAGGTGGCGACTCTTGCCGAAACCGCCGTTCAGGCTGTGAGTGTCACCACCCAGGCAGCCGACAAGGGCGGCAAAACCGTTAAGAAATCCGTTGAAATGGTCGGTAAAATCAAGGAATCAGTCGATATAGCCACGCAGGTCATTCTCGATCTGAACTCGGCTTCTCTACAGATCAGCGAAATCGTCAACACCATTACTGCCATCGCCAGCCAGACAAACCTGCTGGCGTTGAATGCCGCTATCGAAGCCGCCAGGGCTGGCGAACAGGGCAAAGGTTTCACCGTCGTTGCCGGAGAAGTACGCAAACTGGCGGAAGAATCTGCTGAAGCCGCTGAAGCAATCGGCACCCGTATCGAAAACATTCTGACCAAAACCCAGAACGCTGTCGACTCGATGACTCTCGGCCGCGGCCGCGTCGATGACGGGATTCGCATTATCAGGGAAGTTTCGACGAGTCTCGACAATATCATCGCCAACGTCAACGATGTCAACAAGAAGATCACCGAAATCAGCTCAATTTCGAGCGAACAGTCGGCCAACTCACTGGCCATGACACGCACGATCGAAGACATAACCAGCCTTACTAAAATCACTACCGAGCGCCTTGGAATCGTAGCCACCTCGGTCGAACAACAGACCACGACGGTTTCTCAGGTTTCGAGTTCAACCGAAGATCTTGCCACTCTGGCAGACGAACTGCACCTGCTCGTTTCGCGCTTCACAATAAAAAAATAGCAGCGACAACGCTGACTGATCATTCAGAAGCGGGCGTGAGAATTGAAGCAGTAGTGGAAATGATTACCGGTTTTAATCAGTTGAAACCGGCCAGGCGCATGACGAGGGGCATGAAAACTGCCCACACCAGAACCGCGCCCACAGCGAAAAGCAGACGTTTATTCGGACTGGCAAAACGCTGCGAATTGATGGATGTGAAATACACGGCGAGCCCCAGAGCCAGGCTGAGTATGAAAGCCGCGCCATCATGGTTGTAGCCGTATGAAAGCCAGCGAAAAAGACAGTTAACTGCGGATGAAAACAGCAGAACATCGCTGAGCAGTATAGCCCAGCCGCTCAGCCAGCGCAACAACCCGGCATCAGCCGCGGCAACAGGAGCGGCGGCAGGAGCAATATTATCAGAAACGGTATTTTCTTCCATTGGTTGAGATTGTAGCCGAAATCGAACGGTAGTTCAACAGCAAAATGCAGCATTTGAAATATGGGCAGCAATGCGTTATAATGCGAAAAACTACGGGTTGGGCGAAATAATGGCCAATATCAACAATACCTATGCGCAACGTCACTACGAATCGGCCCTCGATTTTTTCGACCAGGGCCAGTATGAAAAGGCGATGCAGCAGATCGAAAAAGCCATTCAAAAGGCCCCGAGTAACCCTGATCTATACGCAACCAAAGGCATCTTTCTGCATCGAATGAACAACCTCGTGCATGCCATCGAGGCCTACCACGCTGCCTTGAAAGTTGCACCCGACCATTCATTCTCGCATTACAATCTCGGCCTCATTTACATGCGCCAGAACAAGGCCCTGCAGGCAATCCAGGAATGGGAGGCCGTAATCAGAGTGAAGCCAAGAGATACCGACGCAATCTTCAACATCGCAGTTGCGCTCGCACATCTCGGCAAAAGCAAACAATCGATACCGTTTTACCGCAAAGTTCTCGAGATTGACCCTGATCACGTGCAGACACACCAGAACCTGGGGGTCATCTATCGTGACGAGGGAAGCTACGCGCTGGCCAAGCAGCATTTCAAGCGGCTGAAGGAGCTCGACAGCACCTACATAGAAGTCGTCGAATCAGAAATCATTAAATGTGAAGAACAGGAATTCCTGCAGAATCTCGAAAAGGAAAATCAGAAACTTTCCGACACGGTCGCACACGACTCTGCCAATGAACTGACCGACGCACTTATCGCCATCATCGAAGAGGATTTTGCCAAGGCTCTGAAGCTGGTCGAAAAACCCCTCAAGGACGATCCGGATGACGTTCAGGCACTGATTATCCAGGGGCAGGCACTGGCAGGCCTCTCGAAAAGCTCAGACGCCATCGCAGTTTTTATGCGGATTCTCTCACAAAAGGATGATGCGACCGATGCTCTTTTTCATCTCGGCAACATTTTCCTTGGCCTTGGCGAACTTGAAAAGGCACTTGAATATTATGAACGGCTGAAACATCTCGACCCTGAACACCCTCTGCTGGACGAAAACATCAACAGCATAAAAGCCAAGCTGTCGATCAAAAGCTGACATGAAAAGCCGTTTAAATTTTCTGTCAGGAATCAGAGCCCGCCTGACCTTTATCATTCTGATGATTTCCCTGCTGCCCCTCGCTCTGGTTGGCTATCAAACCTATTTCAATCAGAAAAAAATCATCACCGATCAGGTTACTCTCAGCCATCTGGAGTTATCGAACACCCTTGCGCATGGCATTTATGAAAACCTCGAGTTTACAAGGAAACTGCTGGCTGCAATCGGTGAAATTCAGGCCATTCGCAATCTCAACCCCGATATTTCCGAAGATTTTTTCGATGCCCTGATGCGGCATTTTTCCTTTTTCAAACTGATGTATCTGGTCGACAGCCAGAGAAAAATCGTTGCCACCACTGACCCCGATACGGCTCTGCCGGCAGGGTGGCTTTATTCCAAGGCAATCAAACGCAGTTATCAGGGCTCGCTTTCAGAAGTCACCACTGCTCCAGACGGCGTTCCTTTCATGACCCTCGAATCAGTGATCAAGTCACCCGAACGCCTGGGCATTACCGGAGTGCTGATCTCGGAAGTAAATCTTTCGAGCATTCGCGATCTGCTGCGCAATGCCCTGAAAAACTCGAAGTCACAGGGGCTGGTGCTTGACGAAACCGGGCAGATTATCGCCAAATCCTCAGAAGAGGCCGTCTCTTTGAACATACCGGTCAACGAAGCGATGGAAAGTGACCTGACCAGGCTGCGTACCATCAACGGCGAACCATACCTCATCACAGCCGTGTCGCTGAAGAAATTTGACTTTTATCAGGCACCCAACTGGACAATCGTACTGCAGATTCCGGAACGGATTGCTTTCACGGCTGTTTTTCAGTTTAGAGAGCGCATAATAAGCATTCTTTCAATCACCGCCATCATTTCGATACTGCTGGCGATTATTCTGGCGCGCGGCTTTACTGCGCCCCTGTCGCATCTCATCGATGGTGCCAGGCACATCAGCTCGGGAGATTTCGAACATCGCATCGTGCCGATGTCGAGTGACGAAATCGGCAATCTGACGGCAACTTTTGATGAAATGCGGGTAAATCTGCGCACCACCAAAGCCGATCTCGATTATCGGATTCTGCAGCTGTCGACTCTCTACGAGGTTGGCAAAGCAATCAGCTCCGAACTCGATTTCCGAAAGCTCCAGAACATGATTCTAGAAATTGTGGTCAAAGTGGTAAAAGCCGAAAAGGGTTCGCTGATGATGCTCGACGATGCTGAAAAGACGCTGACCATCGGAGTAGCAATCGGGCTAAGCGAAGAAATAGCCAGAGATACGCGTCTGGAAGTCGGCGAATCGGTGGCAGGCTGGGTTGTCAAAAACCGCAAACCTCTGTTTGTCGATAATGTCGAAACTGACCCCACTTTTCAGAGCATAAAAAAGAAGAACGTCAGAACCGGAACTCTTATGAGCGTGCCGCTGTCGGTTAAAGACAAGATTCTCGGAACGCTGAACATCTCGAAATCACTTCCGGAAAGTTTTACCGACAAAGATTTCGAGCTGTTCGTCAACCTGGCCAATCAGGCCGCGATAGCCATCGACAATGCCAGACTGTATCGCTACGCCGTCACCGACGAAATGACGAAGCTTTACAATCATCGCTACTTTCAGCAACGTCTCGACGAGGAAATTCAACGCGCCGACCGCTATGAAAACCATGTTTCGCTGATCATTCTCGACGTCGACCATTTCAAGAAATTCAACGACACCTACGGTCACCCGGAGGGCGACAGAGTGCTCAAAACCGTTGCCCGCCTCATTGAAAAGAGCGTCCGCGAAATCGATATTCCGGCCCGCTATGGCGGCGAGGAGTTTGTAGTCATCTGCCCTGAAAAGAATGGTGAAGGTTCGCTGATTCCGGCTGAGCGCATTCGTTCAGCCATAGAGAGTTACGACTTTCGCATAAACGGCGAGCATGTGCCGATAACCGTATCCCTCGGTGTCTGCTGCTACCCGGATGCGGCGTCATCAAAAGCTGAATTGATTCAGAAGGCCGACGCAGCTCTTTATTTTTCGAAAGCCAATGGCCGTAACCGCGCCAGTTTGTACAACCCGATCATGAACCGTCTGGAAGTCTGACGGCGCTGCATTTTTGCCTCGTCACCAGCATTTCAGCGTAATCCCAGTCTGATCTGGTATCTATATCGACCGATTCCTCGCGGCTCATTTCGAAACAGCCATGATTGGCAAAATCGTAGAGACTGCCATGCTGACTCAGCCATTCGGCCTTTACCAGATAGAGAGCGCCATTTTCAATACAGCGTTTCGGAATCGCTGCGGTCGGCATGGTGATGCCTGCAGCACTTTCAGGAATGGCCAGGCCACTGCCGGCATCGACTCTGAACATCCATTCAGGATATTGTTCTACGGCTGTCATCGTCGACAGACTGTTGAAACCTCCGGCAGTGAACAGAGAAACTGCGTCGCGAACATGCCCGGGAAGCAGCAGCGGCGAAGTGACCTGCAGGAGGCAGATTGCCGCCGGCCCGCTGCCTTCGAGGCGATGCAGCTCTTCGACAGCATGAATAAGAACGTCGACAGAAGATGCCCGGTCATCGGCAAGATGTGCAGGCCTGAGGAAAGGCACCATGGCGCCGGCCCGGCGCCCGGCATCGGCAATTTCCGGATCATCGGTCGATACAACCACCCTAGCAAAGCAGCCAGAGGCTATTGCCGTTCTGACTGTGCGCTCGGTCAGCGACTCGCCGCCGGCGAAAGGCATGACATTTTTACGCGGCAGACGCTTTGAACCACCGCGGGCCGGAATTATCGCCCAGACAGCTTCAGTATTTAAGGAGTGCGAAGATGCTGCGTCCGCCAAATTTCTCACGGCCCTTCAAAAATTCAAGTTCGATCGCAAAAGCGACGTCGACAACCTCTGCTCCAACATCTTCAAGCAGAGAAACCGCAGCCAGGGCCGTGCCACCGGTGGCGATCAGATCATCGACCAGCAGCACCTTTTCTCCACGTCTGACGGCGTCAGAATGCATTTCGATGGCGTCGGTGCCGTATTCGAGGCTGTATTCTCTTCTAATCTTTTTATAAGGAAGTTTGCCGGCCTTTCGGATCGGCACGAAACCAA
This sequence comes from uncultured bacterium, assembly GCA_964585025.1. Taxonomy (GTDB): domain Bacteria; phylum Muiribacteriota; class Ozemobacteria; order Ozemobacterales; family Ozemobacteraceae; genus Rifleibacterium. The sequence continues at coordinate 11,737 of CAZPCO010000013.1, forward strand.
TACCGAGACGGGCAGCCAGTGCCGCGCCAATAATGAAACCGCGCGACTCGATACCACAGACGTGGCTGATGCCGCTATTCCGGTATTTTTCAGCAAAAGCGTCAACAAGAGCGCTGAAAGCCTTGCCATCATTGAGAAGTGGCGTAATATCCTTGAAAATAATTCCTGGCTTGGGAAAGTCGGGAACATCCCTGATAAACTTGTAAAAATCCATACAATACCTCACTTTCAAACTACTTTTTCTCTTCGCCGGCGATTTTTTTGTTCAGCTTCTGCAGGGTAACGAAATGCACGTCGAGAAGCTTGTGCCGGAATTCTTCCTTTTCGTATTTTTTCAGAGCCAGCTGGCCCAGCTTCAAAAAAAGCTCATCACGCTTTTTCGCAAATTTTTCGGCCTGTGAAGCTGTCGCCTTTTGTTCTGCAGATTTGGAAAACAGGCTTTTCAGCTGCCCGAAAAAACCTTCTGGCTTGCTGCTGGCCGCCAGCTTCTGCTCCTGCTCCGTGTATTTCTGCACGAAGAAGTTCATCCGCAAAATCTCGTGGCCGATGCTGAGCATATCGGCAAACTCGATTTCGCCGGCCTGATAAATATCGAAAGTGGCACGGCCGGCTTCCTTGTATAGTTCATCAAGTTCCTTTTTATGATCGGTAACGGTAAAACTGAGGGCCGCCCGATTCGACAGCCCAATCGCTTCGTCGCGACCTTTTCTGAAAAACCTGGTTACCGTCGCTGCGAGGTCTTCGGGCTTGGCGGCTTCGACAGCTTTTCCATCCGGATTCGATCCTTCGGCAGAATCACCGGCCTGAATAGTTATCATTGTCGCCGTTGGCGGATTTGGCCCGAACTTTTCTTCCATCAGCTTGACGGCTTTCTGGGCAGTCTCTTTGAAAATCCCTTCACCACCGCTGCTCAAGCCCTTCAGAAAACCCCAGGCGCTTGAATCATGATAGTTCGCCAGGGCGATGATCGCCTTGACACGGGTTTCGACATGGGTCGCCTGCCGGGCAGTCTCAAGCAGCAGCTCTATTGCTTCGCCGGCCTGAATATGAGAAAGAGCATATATAGCGCTGCCCTTCATCCATTCTTCGGGCGATTCAAGCATCTTTTTAAGTTCTTTGAATACCTTCTCTTCGCCAAAGCCCTGTAACGCCTTGGCTGCCGCAGCCCTGATACGGTTATCGGGATCTGAAAGCGCCGAAAACAAAGCCGGAATAGAATCTTCGGCCTTGAGAATCTCGAGAGCCTCGATGGTATTTGATCTGACACGGTTGTCGGCATCGGCAAGAAAACCACTGAGCAGCGCGGCTTCGTCCTTTTTCAGAAATCCAGACAGGCAACTGATAAGAGAAGCTCTGACAAAAGCATGCTCCTCGCTGTCAAGCATCGCAAGCAGACGTTCCTTGTAATCGGCCAACGCCCCGGCTTTTATTTCCATGACTGCGGCAAGGCGATCCTGGTAGTCATTCGATGCCAGTCGTTCTTCTACCGGAACGGCTGTTGTCTCACCGATAGCAGCCTTGAGGAGTTTTTCAGCTCTGCGAATCTTGTCAATAGCCTTACGGGAGAAGAATCGCACCGCCACATTTTTGTCCTGGGTGGCCTGAATAAGGTTCAGAAGGACCTCTTCACGCGTCGACTTTTCCGGAAAGTCGAGTTTCATCAGAGTCATCGCCGATAACGCCCGCAGGTCGTCGTCTTTGTTCGTCAGATCTTTTAAAAGCTTCTTTAACTTGATGTCCATTCTAGTTAATCCAGTTCTGAAGTTTGCTCAAAAGGAATCTGCATCAATTCAACTTCTGAGAATTCTTTGCCTCGTTGATGATGGCAATGAAGTGATCCCATTTACAGCCACAAGTCTAGCAAAAAACAGACGGCACCGCTACAACGAATTGAGCGGCGCCGTCTGGTTCAGCAATTACCCGTAAATTCTGCCATTGCGAAGGGCAAAGCCCTGAAACAGGCAACTTTCAAACCAAGAGAATCGCTGAAGCGGATCATTCAACAGGAATGACCTGATCAGTAAGCTCTGGCGACATAGACCCTTTTCTGCCCTGCTTTGCCGCAGACCACGCAAGGTCCGTCAACTTCGCGGTCGTTGAAACACCTGATAGTCGCACCGACTTCAGCCTTGAATTTCGCTTCACATTCAGGAGCGCCACACCAGACGAGATCTGCCATGCCATGCTTTTCTTTGATTACCGCGGTGAATTCTTCAAAACTCTTCGCCCTGAAAGTTCTACTGCGAAGAATTTCGGCAGCCTGATCGAACAGAGTTTTCTGGATTTCGCTCATCAGACGGTCGACGGTTGCTTCGAACTCAGAGTCTGGAACGAAAATCTTCTCGAGAGTATCGCGGCGAACCAGGCACACCTGGTTCTTTTCAAGATCTTTCTGCCCGATTTCGACGCGCAGAGGCACGCCCATCATTTCGTATTCAGAGTATTTCCAGCCCGGTTTGAAGCCTTCACGGTCGTCGATGTGAACCCGCAGCCCCTTATCAGTAAGGCGCTTGTTCAATTCTTTGGCTTTCACGATTACATCCTGCGAGTCTTTATAGACGATCGGAATGATAACCGCCTGAATCGGAGCGATCCTGGGCGGCAGGCGCAGACCACGGTCGTCGCCGTGAACCATGATAGTGGCACCGATAATGCGGGTCGACATTCCCCATGAGGTTGTCCAGGCGAATTTGCGCTGCCCGTCTGAATCGAGAAAATTTATATCGAAGGCTTTGGCGAAATTCTGGCCAAGATCGTGCGAGGTGCCAGACTGCAGAGCCTGACCATCAGGCATCAGTGCTTCGATGGTATAGGTGTTGAGTGCGCCGGCAAATTTCTCCTTCTGACTCTTTTCGCCGGTCACAAGGGGAATGGCAAGATCGTTTTCGACAAAATTCTGGTAGACCTTGAGCATCTGCATTACTTCTTCGCGGGCGTCTTCATGAGTGCGATGCGCAGTGTGCCCTTCCTGCCATAGAAATTCAGTGGTGCGCAGGAAAGGCCTGGTGACCTTTTCCCATCTGACGACATTAGCCCACTGGTTTACCAGCACCGGCAGATCACGATAACTTTCGATCCATTTTGAATACATGTGACCGATGATAGCTTCAGATGTCGGGCGAATCGCCAGTTTTTCTTCAAGTTCTTCTGAACCGCCGTGGGTAACCCAGGCAACTTCAGGGGCAAAGCCTTCAACATGCTCGGCTTCTTTGGTCAGAAAGCTCTCGGGAATGAAAACCGGGAAATAAGCATTCTGGTGCCCAAGACGTTTGAATTCTGCATCGAGTATCCGCTGAATGTTTTCCCAGATGGCATAACCATAGGGACGAATGATCATACAGCCCTTGACTGGCGAATAGTCAGCAAGTTTGGCTTTCAAAACTACGTCAGTATACCATCTGGAAATGTCTTCCGATTTGGGAGTTATTGCATCCATCACCTTTTTGCCGGTGTTGTTCTGAGCAGCGGGTTTATTCATCGATAATGCCTTTCATGGAAAAAATGCTAAAAAAAAGCTTCGCGGGCCACATTATATGGGCCCGCGAAGGCTCTGTCAAGAATCAAAGCTTATTCGTCGCCGCCTTTCAATTTGCGCGACAGAGCTTCAATCAATTTGGCGATGCGTTTGTTACCGCCACAGAATTTCTCGGCCTTCTGCAACAACGATTCAGTATCAGAAGTGCGTTTGAGCTGAAAACTTGCAAAGGCAAGGTAGTAATATGCTTCACCATCTTCTGGTTCAATCTTAATCAGCGTTTCGAGCAATCCGGCACCTTCTTCGTATTGCCCGACCAGCACAAAAGCCATGCCAAGGTCGTGATAAATGCGCTTTTTCATTTTTGGCGAGGCTTCGAGTTCACCATTGGTGAACCGGGAATACAATCTGATGATGCCGGACCAGTTCTTCAACTGGCGGTAAACCCGGCCAAGCAGGAAAGTTGCCCTGGGGTGATCCGGGATTTTTTCGAGAAAGGTCTGCAGATAGTTTCGTGCCGGCTCAAACTGCTCCTGATCGGCAAACATGATGCCCATATACAGGAAAACGTTTTCTGGCGGCTGTTCTTCAGTTTCGAGCACTTTATTGAACTCGCTGATCGCCTTTTTATATTTGCCGATGTTGTAAGCCTTGAGACCCTGACGGTAATGCGACGAAACCTTTTTATCTTCGTCGGCGCTTTCTGCAACCTCATCGTCTTTGCCCGATCCTGATTCTGACATGCCAGGCAACGACAGATCAGCAAGGCCAAGTGAGAGATCAAGATGTCCTTCACCTTCTTCTGAAGGCTTTCCATCAGTAGCCGGGGTCTTCTCCGCTTCTTCCGGTCTTGATTCAGTCTCAGCAACTCTGGGGATTTCCCGGGGTTTTTCTTCAACTTCAATGGTTTCAAGACTTTTCAGCAAGGCTTCGGGCATGTTGTCACCCTGGTCGAGAATCTTGACACTGCTGATCAGTGAAGGAATCAGCACGCTGACCTGATGTTCATGTCTGACTTTTGAGAATCTCTCAACCAGGTCGTCAAGAATCTTCCGGTCTCCGGCTTTAATCAGAACCTCACTGAGAGCCTGAATTACGCCCGGATCTTTCTGCTCGAGACGCGGTGCCACCGATTTTACCCCTTCGACGCCACCAATTGCCGCAACTGCTGAAAGCAGGGCTTTTACGACCTGGAGACGGCGATCTTTTACGTGGAGTTTTATAGCTGCCATCGCCTCATCGACTGGATGGGCGGCGAAGAAATTCATACAGGCCTCGAGGTTTGGTGCTGCACGCTCGGTCTTGAGCAAGCCAAGAATTTTTTTGTGCGGAAAATTCGAGATGCGGGAGGCCATATCGATGGCGTGCTTCCTGATCCATTTATTGTTGTCGGAAAGTGCTTTCTCCAGCTGATTGCAGACAAATTCCGAGGGGAAATTGCGCAACGACTGAATCATTCTTTTTCTGACGACTTCATTCATGTCGGCGACCAGAATTTCAGCAAGATCCTGATATTCATTGGAAGGGATCATGCCGAGAATGAATGCGGCACTGCGCCGCAACTGCACATCGCTCGAATTAACCATATCGACGATCTCTGGCTTGATCTTCTCGGGGTTGAGACGTGCCATCGCCAGAATGGAATTGGCGCGGATACGGTTGTTTGGATCATGAAGCGAAGGCTCGACCCGGTTTTTAATTTCGTTTTCCGGCAGATTGAGGTTGCCAACCGCTTCGATGGAATTTGCCCGCAACCGGGCATCGCGAGCCTGCAGGCCCTGGTCGAAAATTCCAAGTAGAGTGACGCTTCTAAATCGTGCCAGAAATGAAATCATCAGGGCTTTGCGGCGCAGATCTTCGTCCTGATGATATTTCTCGATCAGAATGGGTATTGAATCAAGTTCGCGCATAATGCAGAGAAGGCGCAGAATGGTCATCGATATCCATTCATCAGGGTCTGAGACGAATTCGCACATTGCCAGCGCCGCTTCTTTGCCCCCGATGTTGAACAGACTGTTGGCAGCCTGAAACCGAACCTGCCGGTCCGCATCGGCAAGAAAAGGCTTAAGAGCAGCGACCAGGGCCGGCTTTTTCCGGTTTCCCAGACATTCGACAATTACCTCACGGTGCGCAGATCGACTATTTTTAAGTAAGTCGAGCAGAAAAGTCTGAATATCTTCCTCGTCAAACCTATTGGCGGCAATAATTGCTTCTTCCTGGTCCGGATGAGTCTGCAGGTAGCTGTAAATAGACCCGATCGACTGACTGAGACCGACTTCGGCCAGCAATAATACCAGTTTTGCTTTGATATCTTCTGAAAACTTGCCGCCAAGGTGGCTGCTGACAGCTGCAGAGATTTTTTCACGAATATCGCGGATACGTTTCTGAGCTATTTCAATCATTCTTCAATCTCCTGCAACAGGCTTTTCACAATACTCTGATCAACGCTGTCATCACGCATCAGCTTTTCGAGACTGTCCTTGAGAGTGACGCATCCTTCGCGCTTGGCCATGATCATCGAGGAGCCAAGCTGGTTGTATTTTTTATCACGGATCAGGTTTTTGATACCTGAAGTTACCAGCATCAGTTCGTAAGCAACTCTTGGGGACTGCATCGGGTCAACACAAGGAATAAGCCTCTGCGAGAAAATGCCGAGCAGACTGAGGCTGAGCTGCGATCTCGCTTCTTCCTGTTTTCCGGGGGGGTAAAGGCTGACGATATGTTCGATAGTCTGGGCGGCGCCAAAAGTAGGCAGAGACGAAATGACCAGATGGCCTGTTTCCGCAGCCATAAGAGCCTGCTCGACAATGCTGCGTTCTTTCAGTTCGCCGATGATCATAACGTCAGGATCTTCGCGCAGGGCGTTGGTTAGAGCATCTGAATAGGTGCTGATTACCTTGCCGATTTCGACCTGAGTGAAAACCGACTGATTTGGAGAATAAATGACTTCGACCGGGTTTTCCATGGTGATGATATGCCGGGCGAACCTCTTGTTGATGGCATCAGCCATAGCCGCTACCGTCATCGTTTTGCCGGAGCAGGCAGGCCCGGTTACCAGGAAAAGACCGCGAGGCCGCGAGGCTATTTCGATCAGTGATTCAGGGAGTCGCAATTCTTCGACCGATGGAACATTCGATGGAATAAACCTGAATGAACCTGCCAGGCCTTCGCGCTGCTGAAAAATGTAATAGCGGATGCGCGCCCGATTGTAACGGTACTGAAAAATTGAATTGACGTAATATCTGGTGCGCAGCTCTTCCTGCTGGGCAGCATCTATGATGGGAAGAAACAGGTCATACATCTGCTGAGCTGCCAGGGCTTCGTCTTCAGAAATAATCAGATGGCGGTTAACCCGAAATGACGGAGGGGCGCCTGGCTTGAGGATCAAATCACTGGCACCGAGCTCGATGGCCCGTTCAAAATATTCGAATACTTCGGGTCTCATGCAGCACCTCCCGGGCCTTCGACTTCTTCGATTTTGCGTTTGACATAAGCTTTGTTATTAGCCCGCAACAATGCTTCATTCTTGTCGACCTTGCCACTGGTCACCAGCTCGACAAGCGAATTATCAAGCGAAATCATGCCGGTGCTAGAACCGGATTCAAGATATGAGGCGATCAGATGGACGCGGTTTTCGTTGATCAGGCCTCTGACAGCCGAAGTATTGATCAGCACTTCGAAAGCCGCAAGTCGGCCACGGCCCAGACGACGCGGCACAAGAGTCTGCGTCACGACACCCTGCAGATGTGATGAAAGTCGGCCAAGAACCTGAGAATGCAGGTTCTGCGGGAAAAGATTGACGAACCTGTCGATAGCCTGAATTGCTGTGTTGCTGTGCAGAGTCGCAAAAACGAGCTTGCCTGACTCAGCGGCCAGCAGCGACATTTCTACGGCATCGGCATTACGCAGTTCGCCGACCATGAGAACATCACAGTCCATTTTCAGGGCACCCCGAATGCCATCTTCGAAATTCAGACAGTCGACGCCGACCTGACGCTGACTTATCAGACTCATCTCGTCTTCAAAGAGATATTCAATCGGATCTTCGATGGTAACGACCGTCTTGTGATAAGTAGTATTGATATGGGTGATGAATGCCGACAGAGTCGTCGATTTACCGGCGCCGGTCGCCCCGGTGACCAGAACGATGCCATGTTGCCGGTCAGCAAGTTTACGGCCGGAATTCGGCAGCTCGATATCGTTGAAAGAAAGATGCTTGAAGGGAATCACGCGGAAAACCGCGTTGCCACCGTGCAGATCGTTAAAAAGATTAACCCTGAAACGGGCATTCATGAAGCTGTAACCCAGATCCAGCTTGCGGTGCTTGATGAAATTTACCAGCTGCAGATCATCTAGAATCGCCTCAAGCATTACCTCGTAATCATTGACGGATATGACCGGCATATCCTTGATCAGACGCATCGAACCATCTATGCGTAAAATAGGCGGATACCCGACCTTATAATGCAGGTCAGAAGCACCCTTTTCTACACATAGTTTCATCAGCTCAAAAATCATGACTCCTCCAGCCTCTGTATCATTCCCTGGCCTTGACTCAAACTTTAAAAACAAAGTTGAGCAATTTTATCAGAAAATGCAAATTTTTTCGCTAAAAATTCACTTTTGCCATCTGCTATCGCACCTGTTATAATTCCAGCCAGTCAATTTTCAATTTCAGGTCACACATGATAGAACTTCAGGGTGTCACAAGAATCTTTCCAAATGGCGTCAGAGCGCTGAATAACATCAACGTCTCGATCGGTGCCGGCGATTTCGTTTTTCTGGTCGGGCCTTCCGGAGCCGGAAAAAGTACCTTTCTGCGCATGCTTTTCCGCGAAGACGTGCCGACAGAAGGCAAAATTCTCATCGATGGCAAGGATATCACCGCGATGCCCGAAAACCGTGTGCCTTTCCTGCGACGCAATCTCGGCATCGTTCTGCAGGATTTTCAGCTGCTGAAAAGACGCACGGTCGCCGAAAACGTTGCCTTCGGTCTGAGAGTCATCGGCGCTTCGGCAACGGTTATCAACACCCGGGTTCAGGAGGCCCTCGAACAGGTCGGCCTCTCGCACAAGCGCCGGATGTTTCCAACCGAGCTTTCAGGCGGCGAACAACAACGCGTCTGTATCGCCCGCGCCATCGTCAACAATCCCCTGATTCTGATCACCGACGAACCTACCGGCAACCTGGATCCAATGATTTCCCAGGAAATCATGCAGCTGTTTCTCGAAATAAATTCTCGCGGCACAACCGTTGTTATGGCCACTCACAACCACAATCTGGTAAACAAGATGCGAAAAAGAGTGCTGGCTCTGGTTGACGGCCAGATCGTCAAAGACGAAGCCTGCGGCACCTACGCCTATGAGTAACCCTCCCTGGAGCAAACACTGATGTCTCTTGCCAACCTGAATTTCTTCATGAGTGAAGCGGCCACCAACCTGCGTCGTTCCGGCATGATGGCTTTCATTACCATTTCGACGATCGGCATTGCCCTGATCATGATGGGAGCATTTCTTCTCGCTACCATGAACATGGAATCATTTCTGGTGCAGATGCAGTCAGAGGCTCTGGTAACTGCTTATCTGAAAAAGGAAGTCTCAATTTCCGATGCCAAAACTCTCAGCCTCAGACTGACAAGTCTCGACGAAATCGAGAACATCGAAGTTGTCACTCCAGAGCAGGCTGCCAGAGAATTATTCAGCAATCCTGACGACCAGCAGCTTCTGCAGATCGGCATCACCCCGGAAGAAAATCCGCTGCCGACCACTCTCAGAATGAAAATCAAAGCAGGAAACGACCTGCAGCCGCTTCTCGCCAAGCTTAAAGGCGAATCGATGATTGATAATTTCAGCTACGGCGAAGAGCTGTTTCAGCAGTTTCAGGGTCTTTCCCACCTGCTGTGGGTTACAAGTCTGGTAATTGTCATTCTGCTCGGGCTGGCATCTCTCTTCATCGTTTACAACACCGTGCGCCTGACCCTTTTCATGCGGCGTGAAGAAATCATTATCATGAAACTGGTCGGGGCTACCAACTGGTTCGTCAGAGGGCCATTCATCGTCGAAGGCTTCATTCAGGGCACAGTAGGCTCACTGCTCGCGATACTGATTCTGTTTTCCAGCTATCGCTTCGTTCTCGGCAAACTGGCCGAACTTATTCCATTTTTTGCGGCAGACATCGGGTTCGAACAATTGTTCAAGCTTTCGGCAAAGCTGTTCATGATGGGCGTAGTGCTCGGTATCTCCGGCAGCCTGCTGTCGCTGAGAGATATAAGCCGGTTCAGCAAATCGACACCCGAGGGAGTATGACATGCCACGCTTCCTGATGGCTGTCCTGCTTGTTTTCTGCTGCTGCCCGTTCGACCCATTGTCAGCTGCCACGTCCAGAAAAACCGCAGATACAGAAAGCATGCAGAGCGAAATTGAAGCGATAGATCTGCAGCTCGATTATTTGAAGCTAAAAGTCAGTGACAGTCAAAAAAAGACCCGCAAACTCGAAGCCAGTATCAAAGATAAAAAGACCGAAGTTTCACAGTTGCAGTCGCAGATCGACCAGCTGACCCTGATTCAGAATGAAACGCTGCAGCAGATCGAGCACCTCGAAAATGAGTCAAAAGATGGCCGCGAAAAACTCAAGGAAATGTTGACCAGGTTCAGATCGAGACTGGTGCAGCTTCATAAGATAAAACAGGGGACTCTGCTGAGTTCGATTGTCTCTGCCAAGAATCTCAATTCCTTTCTGAACCGCTATCACATGGTCAAATATCTTCTTGAAAGCGACAAAGATCTGATACAACAGCTCAAGACCCACGATCTGCAACAGAGAAAACTGGCGCAGGAATTGCAAACCAGGCACCAGCAACTGGAAGGCGGCAAGGCAGAACTTGATGCCAAACAGAAAAAGCTCGACCGCGAAAATTCAGCACTGGCTGCGATGCTGTCGACGGTGCTGCTGGAAAAGAAATTGTATCTTGCCCGAGAAAAATCATTGGCAACTGCCCGTGATCAGCTTGAAGACGAAATTTCCCGCGCTGAAAAAAGCATCAATTCCCCCGGCTTCGACGATGAACTTCACAAGCCAGCAGTCCAGCCCAGTCCTGTCAAAGCCGTTATTGAAACCGGCAAACTGGCCGACTCGGCTCCTGAAGCAGCCCGGATCATGCAGTTCGCCTGGCCGGTCGCAAAATCCAATCGCAACAGCATCAAGGAAACAGGCGACGAACATTCGGCCGCGCTGCAGATCAAAGTTTCCGCCGGCAGTGAAATTCTCGCCGCCGCCAAAGGCAAGGTTCTCTATAAGGGCACGATCAGCGGGCTGGGTGACGTAGTGATTGTCGGTCATCAGCGAGGGTTTTCATCTGTTTATGGTTGCCTCGACGACATCTGGGTCGGCCTCAATCAGATCGTCGAAAAGGGTGAAACCATCGGGCGCATTTCTGGTGGGCGCAATCAATCTCTGCATTTCGAAATTCGCTTTGGAGGCAGAAAGCAGCTTCCACTCACCTATCTTCCTGTCACCAGCAATCGCTGAAGCCGGCAATTTCCGCCAAACGGTCAAACCAAGATCAGCAGTGAACAATGGCCTGATGAACAGTCAGGTATCAGTTCACTACCAGAATGTTGCAAAGCGACCAGAGACACTTTTTGTCCGGCAATTGCTGTCGCGGCAGCAACATTTGTTGTTATTGTAATTACGGTTGTGCTAAACTGATACAAATTTTCACAGGTGTCTTTTAAGGAGCTTCCATATGGTCAGAAAACTTTTCCGCAGCATTGTCTTGGCAGGTGCTTTGTTCGGGCTCCTTTTGCTGGCATTCAGCCAGAGCGCCAGCGCTTCTTCGACCAATCTCACCTATTTCAAGTCTCTCGACCTGATCCGCAAAGTTCTTGAACTGATCAAGTCTGATTATGTTGAAGAAAACATCGATGAGCAGA
>CAZPCO010000014.1:0-23043 GCA_964585025.1 uncultured bacterium
AGCGTAAAAACGCCAATGCAGATGGGTCAGGCCTGTGTCGCTTCTGGAGCTGCAACATTGCCGGAAGAAGGCATGGTGCTTATCGCTCCTGATTTCAGAGATGCCGTTGCCAGTGAATCAGAAGCTTTATTGAAAATGAATGCCACGGACTTTATTCAGACCCTGCGCGGTATTCGCTGTGTTCTGCCGGAAAAATGTTCGACTCTGCCTGTTTATGCACCCGAGGCGGTTCTGATGCAAAAATGGGGAACTCCCAACGATCTGCTGGAACTCGCCAGATATTACTACAAATCTACCGGGTCGATCGTTGCCAATGGCTGCAAACTGGCAACCCTGACTGAAAAAGGCAAAGATGCGTTGTTGCAGTTGACCGGCTGGAAGTCCGATATCTCGCAGCTTCCGGTTCTTGCTGTCGGTGGCCGGAATCTGGTTTTTCCGTTTATCAGGGATGTAACGGAGCTTAGCGGACTCGTAGAACCTGAATTGGCTGAAGAGGCCGAAGACGTGCTGAACTGTGTGGCCGGGATAAAAATAAGTCTCAAGGTGAAGCCACGCAATTCAGGGCAGGCAGCGCAGATGGGCTCGATGGGCGACGCCCTGGGTGGCGGCTCCGACGCGAGCGATCTATTTGAACTGCCGCTTTTTGAAAGCGGGCCACTCGACTTTGCTACTCTGTCGCGGTCGCCGCTTGACTTCTTCTATTTCACGCCTGATGGCGGCAGCACGCTGGCAGTATCAGCAGAAGGAGCCGCCGGCAAACTGGAGAATCTTGTAGAACCATTTTCTCTGGCCGACAATGAGGTAATCGAAGAGGTCATTCAGATCAAACTTGGTGAACAGGAGCTGAGTTACACCCGGCCGGTCGAAAAAGGTATGGCGATCGTAGACACCTTCAGAACTATGGCGCTTTGCATGCCTGATCAAACCGCTTCGGCCGCCATAGCACTCAGCGACAGGTTCAGCAGCCTGAAGACGCCCGATGCCCCTGGAACCAGATCGACAGCCCGATGGTTCACCAGGTCGAAAATCTATCAGTTCCTCGCCCTGCACAGCGAAGCTGAGGCTGAAGCCGTCAGATGCACCGGCGTCAAAACCGGGCGGCCGGGCGAAAGAATGCGGGCAGTCATTCTGACTCTGAGTAAGGTCAAAGGCAGTCTGCACGCCGTTTTTGACCTTCGCCAGATCAACCCTGTCGTTCAGGGCGAAGAAAAGGCAATACAGGCTTTCAATTTCTTCATGGGAATTGCCAATACCATGATTGAACATCAGGTCATGGGTGGAGGCAGCCTGTTCAGTCGCTGGCTGGGCGGAGACAAGCAAAAAATGATGGTGGTCGGGCCAGACGAAATCGCAACTCTGATCGAAGGCCTGGATACCGAATCTTTGCCGGAGCAGACGATAACCCTGTTGCAGCAGGCGGCTGATAATCACAAGGGGGTCATTTTTCCAACAATGGCACCGGTCGTTGATGGAAAACCTCGTGCCGGCTGGTTCGTGTTCGACCCTGTAACCTATGAAATGAATTCGGTTCTCGATAACGGTTCACATGGTTCGATGGTCGAGAAGCCGATAACCGAGATCATTTCTGATGCATCGAAGTATGCAGTCGGATTTCTTATCGGTACCAACGTATCGCTCTGGTCCGTAGTTGCCTATTCGATCAAATACAGCGACATGAGACAGGTGGTTAAGGCTGCGAAAGATCTTAGTCTGCAGATTGCAGAACATATCAAGGATGTGGGCAAACCTTTGCGTGAGCTTCTGCCAGAAATTCCTGATTCCTATACCGGTCATGAGGTTGAAGCATCGGCCGGCCCTGTTTCGGTTAAAGTCGGGTTTGCGAATCTTTCTGCCGATGGGTTCAAGTTGATGACGAAGCCTTCTATTAACTTCAATTTCAGCTATCAGTCTGGCTTTGAAGATGCCGTGAATCTGTATTTCAAGGGCAACTGAACGAAAGCCGAGGATTGAACCGGCAAAATATAGCCGCTTCGTCGGCCAGTGCGGTCTGCTTTTCGACTGCTTCTGGCTTGCAGACAGAAAAGGCATAAATGTGCGTGTAATATAAAAAGGCCGGCAACCGAGGTTGCCGGCCTTTTCGATTCAGGTCAGATCACTCATTGTTTTTAACCGGTTTACGCATGGCAAAGTAAGCGAGAGTGGCACAGAGAAACAGAAAGGCGATGACCGCCCGCGACTGGCTGCCCGGAGCTTCGCCGCCAATGTCGATCTGTCCGTCGGCAACGGTAAGATAAGCTTCTTCCCATTTGGCGAGTTCGAAGGATTTTTCGACAGATGCTCCATTAACGGTAGCTTTGAGAGTGAAACTCTGTACTTTTGCCTTCTGAAGCTGGTCTTCAAGAGAAGTGATTTCTGTTTTTTTGGCTTCGATTGCTGCGGCATCTGGGGTAGCGGCAGCCTGAAGCTCGCGCAGAGCAACCCTTGCCAGCGAAATCTTTTCGACGGTTTCGTCGGTGGAGGGGAAGGTGGCCGGTGCAACCGGCTGAAATGTTCCGGTTATTGGCTGGCCGTTGATCGACACGTCGGTGATCTGGCTGGAAGCAACATAAATGCCGGGCTTACTGATGCCTTCTAGCAGGCCCGGACTCTTTTCGGCAATGCCCATGAGGACCATGATACAAACACCGATCAATGCGGCACCGGCTATCAGACCTGAGGAGTAAAGAACACCAGTTTCCCGCTTTTCTTCAAGGTCTGGGTCGGTGGTGCGTTTTTCGAGAATCCAGCGGATGATACCGCCGGCCATGATCGGAACTGACAACGACAGGGGCAGATACAGACCGACTGCGAAAGCCAGCGAATTGATACCAAGCAGTTCGACGCCAAGAGCGATAAACATGCCGCTGATTACCATGTTCCACGGGAGACTGCCGCCGATGACGCCGTCGATGACCAGTTTCATCAGATTGGCCTGTGGAGCTGGCAGTTCACCGGTTGTGATGCCGTCTTTAAGCAGATACATTACAAAACCCATGGTCAAGCCTGAGCTGATAACGCCTATGAATTCACCAATCTGCTGATGTCTTGGGGTTGCACCTACGAGAAAGCCGGTTTTCAGATCCTGGGAGGTATCGCCGGCGATGGCGGCTGCAATACAGACAAAGGCACCAACGGTTAATACGGCGATTTTAACGTTTGGCATATCGCCCATACCGGCAAGCAGGAAGATGATGCAGGTCAGCAGCAGAGTTGCAATCGTCATCCCAGATATCGGGTTCGAAGAAGAGCCGAGCAGGCCGACGATGCGCGACGATACGGTGACGAAGAAGAAACCGAAAACCACGATCAGAATGCCGGCAGTGGCTGAAAGTCCAATAGAGTGGAAAATGGTCAGGTTGAGAAAAATGGTGGCGGCCGCAGTGAGAGAAAGAGCTCCACCGATGATCAGGCTCATTGGGAGATCACGGTCGGTACGGATAGTAGCTTCGGCTGAATTTTTGCCCAGCTGTGAAAAACCAGCTCTGAAGCTGGAAACAATTACCGGAATCGACTTGATCAGCGAGAAAATACCGGCAAAAGCGACGCCGCCGGCACCGATATAACGGATATATCTTGACCATATCTGGCCCGGGCCCATATCTTTGATCAGATTGGTCATTTCGGGGTAAATCGGTGCAGTGCAATGCTCGCCGAACAGGCAGATGAGAGGAATCAGGACCAGCCATCCGAAGATACCGCCACTGAGCATGATCGCCGAAATTTCCGGCCCGATGATGTAACCGACGCCCAGCAGTTCGGGAGTGACTTCAGCTCCGACTTCCGAGCCCTTGAAGCCAGGAATGTGGGTGGCGGGTTCTTTGCTCCAGAAGCCGAAAAGGCGGCTATGCATCAGCATCTGATAGAGAGCGCCGATGCCCATTCCCTGAAACAGGGTTTTGGCTTTTGAGATATCACCCTGGCCAGCGACAAGCACTTCAGCACAGGCTGTTCCTTCCGGGTAAGGCAGTTTGCCATGTTCTTTGACAATCAGATACCGTCGCAGTGGAATCATGAACAGCACGCCAATCGTGCCGCCGACGATTGCAATCACCGAGATTTCGAGCTTGGAAGGTTCGAGACCCCAGATGAAGAATGCTGGAATCGTGAAGATAACGCCGGCTGCCAGCGATTCACCTGCTGAACCGATTGTCTGCACCAGATTGGTTTCGAGAATGGTGCCCTGTTTGAAAAAGATGCGGAAAATGGCTACTGCCATAACTGCGGCCGGAATGGACGCTGATACGGTAAGACCGACCTTCAGACCAAGATAGGCATTGGCCGCGCCAAAAATCACCCCGACGATGATGCCGATGATAATCGCTTTTCGAGTAAATTCATCTGGCGACTCACCCGGTGAAATAAAACTTGGGTAATCCTTGCCGTCAATGGCTTCATAAGCCTTGGGCGACAGTTTGTCTTTCTGACTCATATTCTCTCCTCTGATAAGCTTAGGCGTAAAAATAACACAGCACCGCCGGGCGCGCAATAAATGAAGCGCCGGCATTCGGGCAAAGTTTTGCGCTCTGTTTGCCGGCACTTTACTCGACGGAAGCAGATAATGGCGGTCTGACAACGTTTGTGTTAAAATCAGCTGCCGAACCGTTCACTGCGGGGTAATTCTATGTGAATCGGGATTTTATCGCGTTGCTGCCATAAGGAGCTTTTCTGTGCAGGAATGTCTTAGCTTCGTTCGCATGATTCTGCCCTTTGTCAAAAAGTATCGCTGGCAATGCGGTTTCATTTTTCTGGGCCTTCTGATAGAAATGGCTTTCAATGCCGCCCTTCCGATGTGCTTCAAATTTATTGTCGACAATATTCTGCTTGGTGACCAGAAGGATCTTTTTGCAACTATTCTCACAGCAATGCTGTCAGGAGCAATAATCGTATCGATTATCGGTCTGGCGCGCGATCGTTACTACGCCAATCTGATTGCCCTGATACTCAGCGATATCAGACAGCGAATGTTCTCTCATCTGCATGCCCTGTCAATGAGCTTTTACGCCCGTGCCAAAGTTGGAGATCTGCTTTCTCATTTTTCGAATGATCTCAACGTCGTCGAAGTGGCTATTTCTGATGCAGTGTCATGGGCGATTCTTCCTGGTCTCGAATTGACCGCCAGTGTTGTGCTGCTGTTCACCATAGATATGCGTCTTGCATGTCTTGCTATGCTGGTTTGGCCTTTAGGGCTTCTTGGCCCCAGGGTTTTTGCCCCCAAGGTGGGTTACGAAAGTTACCAGCTAAAGGAAGCAGAAGCTGAAACCATGAGCATGATTCAGGAGAATCTCTCGGCTCAGCCGGTTATCAAGGCATACAACCTTGCTCCAGCCGTTAAGGAAAAGTTCAAGCGGCAGAATGAGGCGCTGACCGGTATTTGTTCGCGTCTGGGATTTTTCAGTTCGCTGGTGGAACGTTCAGCAAATATGGGTATTCTGGTGCTTCAAGTGCTTTTACTTGGAGTTGGCGCGATAATGGTAGCAAAGAAAATGCTGACTATTGGTTCGCTTACCGCTTTTCAGACGATTTTTGCCAGTCTGAGTAACTCCCTTTCCAGTTTGACTCAGTATCTGCCAACCATGGTTGAAGCTACCGGCGGGATGCGCCGTATCGATGAACTGTTGCATGAAGTTCCGCAGGTCGATGAACGCAGACCAGGTCGGAAACTTGAGAAAGTTCAGGGTGAAATTGCTTTCAGGGGCGTTTCATTCGGGTATTCTCCCGAAAAGCTCAACCTGTGCGATGTCGATTTGAAGATAGGCAGTGGCAAATCTGTGGCATTCGTTGGCCCGAGCGGCTCAGGCAAAAGCACGGTTCTGAATCTCGTGATGCGTTCCTATGAGCCGCTCAACGGTGCCGTTCTTATCGACGGCGTTGATATCCGGGAATTGTCTCTTCCAGCACTGCGCGAGGCTACTGCTGTTGTTTTTCAGGACAGTTTTCTGTTTAACACTTCGATTCGCGAAAATATCGGTATTGGCCGCGCCGGCGCCTCGGATGCTGAAATCGAGGCGGCCGCCAGAGTGGCCGAAATACACGATACCATCATGAAACTGCCGGCCGGTTATAACACCATGGCTGGTGAACGTGGGCGCAATCTATCTGGTGGTCAGCGTCAGCGCATCGCAATCGCCCGCGCGATTTTACGTAATCCGGCAATTCTGATTCTCGACGAAGCGACATCGGCCCTCGATCCAACTACAGAAGAGTCGATCAACAAGACTCTTCTGCACATATGCCGCAATCGCACCACTCTTTCAGTGACCCACCGTCTGTCTTCGGTCAGACATGTCGATATCATCAACTATCTCGAAGACGGTCATGTTAAGGAAAGCGGATCATTCGACGAACTGATGGCGCTGAATGGCGCGTTTCGCAGCCTCTGGGAAAAACAGCACGGTTTCAGCCTGTCTGAAGACGGTATTGCTTCGGTTACTGCTGATCGTATTCGTGCCATTCCGATTTTCAGCGTCCTCGATCCTGAAATTGTCAATTCGGTGGTGAAATTTTTCGCGAGCGAAACCGCTCAGCCCGAGCGGGTGATCACTGCCGAAGGCGATATTGGTGATAATCTCTATCTGATCGTGCGCGGCAAGGTCGAAGTGCTGAAACGAATGCCGGATGGGGAAAACGTTTCGCTGGCGACCCTTTCTGACGGTGACTACTTTGGTGAAATCGCACTGCTGCGTGCCGTGCCGCGCACTGCAACAGTCAAAGCCCTGACGCATTGCGTGTTGCTGACCATGCATCGCCGGCATTTCCTGAATTTCATCAAACAGAATCCTGAATTGAAAAAGAAAGTTGAAGCGACGGTCAAAGAGCGCCTGAGCCATGTCGATGCGGTTTCCTTCAATATAAATTCCGGCATGACCGGTAAGCAGCCTTCCGTTACTCTGTCCTGAAAATCTGGATCGAATATAAAAAGCCTGCAATTCGCGTTAAAACCGAAATTGCAGGCTTTTTAACCGGTTATGCGGTTTTTGTTTGCGTGGCTGCTTCTCTGACCATTTTGACGAAATAAGCCATGACGCGCTGGTCTGCTGTCAGCTCAGGGTGAAAGGAACAGCCGAGCAGATTGTTTTGTCTGGCCATGACGATTCGGCCGTCATGTTCGCAGAGAATCTCGACGCCTTCGCTGACTTCGGCAATGTGAGGCGCTCTGATAAAAACACCGGGAAACCCTTTGCCGATATCCTTTATATTCAGCGGAGCTTCGAAGCTGTTTACCTGGCGGCCATAAGAATTGCGTTCCACGGTCACATCCATGATTCCAAGATGCGAAACATCGCTGTCGGCAATAGTGCGCGCCAGCAGAATCAACCCGGCACAGGTTCCGAAAACAGGTTTGTCATGAAGCGCAAACTGCTTCAATGGTTTGAGAAACCCGTAGGTGTCGATCAGACGTCGCATGGTGGTGCTTTCGCCTCCAGGAAGTATGAGGCCATCAATCTTCGCAAGATCTTCTGGATGCTTGATCATGACGGGCTCTACACCACATCTTTTCAGAGAAAGCGCATGTTCGCGCACGGCGCCCTGTAAGGCAAGTATTCCAACTTTTAGCATGTTTACCAGCCTCTATCCTGCATCCGGTCAGCAGCTGACAGCGAAGACATTTCCAGGCCGGTCATCGGTGTTCCGAGCTCCTTTGATATTTCTGCCAGCAGCTTGTAATCCTTAAAATGGGTTGTAGCTTCGACAATTGCTTTCGCAAACTTTGCCGGGTTTTCCGATTTGAAAATTCCAGAACCGACGAAGACACCATCAGCACCAAGTTCCATCATCAGTGCAGCATCGGCTGGCGTTGCAACCCCACCGGCGGCAAAGTTCACTACCGGCAGTCTGCCATGTTTTTTGATTTCGAGCAGTATTTCATAGGGAGCGCCAAGCAGCTTGGCTTCAGTCATGAGTTCGTCTTCGTTCATAGCAACGACGCGGCGAACCTGGGCGTTGACCTTGCGCATGTGCCGCACTGCCTCGACGATATTACCGGTGCCGGGTTCACCTTTAGTGCGCAGCATTGCTGCACCTTCGCCGATACGACGGGCTGCTTCGCCGAGATCTCGGCAACCGCAGACGAACGGAACCGTAAAAGAAGACTTCAGCAGGTGAAATTCTTCGTCGGCCGGGGTAAGCACTTCGCTTTCATCTATGTAATCTACGCCCATAGCTTCAAGGATGCGGGCTTCAACGATATGCCCGATACGGGCCTTAGCCATTACCGGTATTGATACAGCTTTCATTACCGCTTCGACAATGGTCGGGTCGGCCATACGTGCTACGCCGCCGGCTTTTCTGATGTCTGACGGAACGCGCTCGAGCGCCATAACTGCTACTGCGCCGGCTTCTTCGGCTATGCGAGCCTGTTCGGCATTAACGACGTCCATAATGACGCCGCCCTTCTGCATTTCGGCCATACCGCGCTTAACTGTCAGTGTGCCAACCCTGTTTTCTGCCATAATATCCCTGTCTCCCTGTATGTATTATTTTGTCAAACTTTGACCACCTATTCCCTACAGCAAAAAAACCGAAAATTCAATAGTATTGTGAATCGATATAATTTCCAGTAAAGCTTGCCTCTCATTGAGCGAGTCCATTTGTATGGCCATTGGGTTACATCTGCAGGCATTCGCCGTGGTATCAGTATCCTGTACAGATTTTCGGGGTTTCTGCTAAAATGAAAAAAGCAGGATATTTCTGCGTGGAGGCAAAAATGAAAATTCTGGTTCTCGCCTTGATTCTTTGTTTGAATGTCTGCGGAGGTCACGCAATGATCATAGAAGTTGGCCTGAATGAATTGGCCGGGGGGGCAGATACAATAGTGGTTGCCGATGTCGAGGCTGTGAAAACCGTCGGCAAGATTGATTCGGGGGCAACGGTAATTGCCAACCTCGTCAGGGTCGACGAACCGATCAAAGGTGTGGCGGCCGTTGGTGAAAAACTCAAGATCAAGACTTACGGTCTGATAGAAGACAATGCCGAGTTGAAGGAGGGCAGCAGAGTGCTGCTTTTTCTCAAGAAAGTCGATGACTATTACACGGTTCATTATGGCATTCAGGGTTGCTGGCCTGTAGACAGCAAAACCGGCAAACTTGGCGGCATGGGTGATGGCAGGAGCATCGAAGAAGTTAAAAAGGCAGTAGAGAACCCGCCGCCCCCGAAGGCCGCCGCTTCAGAGCCACTCAGTCTTTGATTTCGGCAAGTTGGCGAATATTGATAAAAACAGCATGAAAACTTGCTGAAGACCAGAACGGACGCTTATTACATTAAGGATTGCGAATAAAAGAGGCATTGCATACAAGCTGCAATGCCTCTTTTTCTGCTGGGAAAAAACTGGTCAGATACTGGCTGACCCTGTAGCTACCGGCTGCTTCAGATACTCTTTGCCGCCAAGAACCTTGTTCTTGATGAAGTTGTAGCGATCCATATCCATTTTGGTGCCGTAGGCGGTGATGAAGAAACCGTTTTCCATACGCCCGCCCATTATATACAGAGCCACTGAGTCGGCCATATCTTCGTATGGCTTGGTTTTGCCATAAGCGCTTGGACAGCTGCCGGTGATCTGGTCGTTAGGCCAGAACTGTGACTGCCATTCTCGGTAGACATCTGGGTGAGTATTCTGGAAACAATGAGTCATTTCGTGCGCCAGGGTTTTCTTGAACTGAAAGGTCAGCTGGGTCAGCTGCTCTTCGGTGGTTGGCGGGCGCCCCAGGCTTTGGGTCATCGAGTCTATCAGAGCCTGCGACAGCTTGGTACTGCTGTCAAGCATATGAATTTTGCGTTCGTAGAAATTTACATAGCCGGTAGCTCCTTCTGGGGCTCCTTCTGGTGGTGCGCCATCGCGGATAACCTCATCGGTGCAGTCGCGGAAATCTTTCGGGATGGTTTTAAGCAGATCATTGGCAAGCTTCAGCTGGGTTTCTGACCAGCTGCCAGTGCCATCGACAGCTTCGATGCCGTAGTTGCTGTCCATGATGGCTTTCTGGTCATCTATCGGGTCGCCGGTACCGGTGCCGGTTGAGGTGCTGGTCGATGTCGATGTGCTCGTTGATGTGGAAGTAGACGTAGAAGTAGAGGTACTGGTAGAGGTCGCGGTAGAAGTAGAGGTGCTTGTTGAGGTCGAAGTCGAAGTGGATGTAGACGTCGAAGTCGATGTTGATGTTGATGTGCTTGTTTGGGTGACTGTGGCAGTCTGAGTGGCAGTAGAAGTAGATGTGCCGGTTTGCGTCACAGTCGCGGTCTGAGTTGCCGTAGAGGTAGAGGTGCCGGTTTGCGTCACAGTCGCGGTCTGGGTTGCCGTAGAGGTAGAAGTGCCGGTTTGCGTTACGGTTGCGGTCTGAGTTGCGGTTACGGTAGAGGTGCCGGTGGCGGTAATCGTGGCAGTGCCCGTCGCAGTGGCTGTTGGCGGCACGATTTTGACGCAGTCGATGATCTTGAAGCCGAGACTGACGCCGCCAAGTTTCCCGAGAAGAATGCGGGTCAGGCCATCGATAATGGTGTTGACGTGCTGAATCTCGGCAGTGTTGGTGGCGACTTCGACGGTTGCTGAAGCATCGTCGGTGATGATCACTGTATCGGTAGCCCAGGCGGAATCAGGGTAAGCCCCTGCATTGTTCTGTTCTTCAACAATAGCGGCGTCAATTGCCTGATAAATAGTATCTACGTAGCTTTCACTCTGCGCCACAGCAGATGTATCAAGCGCAGCCAGACAGCACAGCAGCACCAGTGTAAGCATGATTAAATTACGGCGCATAATAACCTCCGGCGGTACATCTACAAACTTATTATACCCTTTTTTTTCTCTTCCCGCGCGGGGCTATTGAGAACCGCTGTTCTGCAGGAAATGTCAATTTTTCTTCGGGTTGGCGTGGCTGTTGCCGATACTTATGATGCAGAAACGGGTGATTCAGGTTTCTGCGAATAAGGCCATACAGGAAAAAAATTGCACCGGCAGAGAATAAAAGGCAGACAGATCGGCAGCTTGCTGTTGATGATTTCAGTATTTTTATCTGGAATCGTGCCTCTGCATGCTTTCGATATGCCTTCGATCGATACCCAGAAGTTTCCGGTCGAGATTTATGGCGATTACCTTGAATATCGAACAAAGGCAGAACAGATCGTTACCAAAGGTAAGGCCTACATTGCTTATCAGGATATGAAAATAAGCGCTGAAAACATTCAGGCCAATACCAAGACCGAAGATATTTTCGCTCAGGGCAAAGTTGATTTCTGGAAAGGTTACGATCAGACGACCGGCGACTTTCTCGTTTACAATATGAAATCAGGCGAAGGCTGGATGCGTGATGCCGAAATACGCAAAAACCGCAATTATTTCCGGGCCAAAGATGTTTATGTGAGCCCGCGCTACAGTGTTGCCAATGAGATAATGCAGACAACCTGCGACAATGAAGATCACCCGCATTATCGTATCACCAGCAAGAAAATCGAAACTTACCCGGGTAAGTCGATGACTATCGAGGATCTGCGCGTAAAATGGAAAAGCAAAACCCTTTACCATCGCGGCCGAGATTATTCTGAATTCAAAGATCGTCAGAAATTTTTCCATACCCGGCAGGGAACTTCAGCTATCGATGGTATTTATTTCAAATTCAATACCGATCTGATGGTGAATGAACAGATCACTGGCAAATTCAACGCCGACATGTTCGAAAAACGCGGCAATGGTTTTGGTTTTAACGGCACTTACAACGGCGGCGACAAAGGTAGCGGTTCGCTGTATTTCTATCAGTTGAACGAAACCAAACGCAATCATACCAATACTCAGATGAATCTGACGCATAACTATACGTTTGCGCATGGTGAGAGCCTTGGAACCAGCATTGTCTACACCGGCGACCAATATACCGGTCAGGAAGAAAATCAGGATATGACCGTGCAGCTCAATTTCCGGCCGGTTTTACAGTTCATGACCATGAACGTCGTTGCCAACAAATTTTATGATCTCGATGGCGATGATTACGACCAGGATAATGGTTATCAGCTGCTCAACCGTCTGCCGGAAATCAATTTTACTCTGCCGGCTTACACTACACCCGGGGTGCCATTATCGTTCAATTTTTCGGGCATGTATGGGCGATATGAGGAAGGAAATCTCGACAAGAGCAGCGAAACCGAGAAAAAGGATGCCCGGGTCAGCGTCACGGTTCCGACGATTCAGGTTCACGAACGTTTTGACCTGACTCCTTCATACAATCTGCAGAAGAGCTGGTATTCCGGCGGTATCGAACGCGAAAACGGTTCGACGATGGTGCGGGCAAATCACAAGTTTTCGAATATCACCAATCTTGAGTTCAATTACAACATTTCGACCGCGAAGGGTAAATCGCCATTTCTGTTCGACTCATTCACCAATACCGACGTATTTTCGACCCGGCTTCGTTTTGCCGAAAATTCCTGGACATTCAATCCGGTCAATTTCAATTACAATCGTGTCAGAAGCCGACTGGAACAGGTTTATTGGGATTATTCAAGGCGTTCGCGTGCCGATGCCTATCGAAACTGGGAATTCTTTATCCGCCGAGATTACATGCCTGATGACGTGTCGCTTGAAAAAATGGATCTGACCAAACTGACGCCGGGCAATCTCAGTGCGCGTTATCGTATGGCTTCCAACCTGTGGTCGTTCGACACCAGCATTACCTACCCGCATGAATATGGTCGCATCACCAACACTTCGTTCAACTATCAGGCGACGATCAGGCCGCTGTGGGCAGTGAGCGCCTCCGGTAACTTCAATCACCTGAACGAAAAGTTCAGCCCGCTGACGGTGGGTCTGGTGCGCGATCTGCATTGCTGGGAAGCCCGAGCCGAATACAACCATGAGCGCAAGGAATTCTGGGTTGAATTCTATCTGAAGGCTTATCCTGAAGATACTGGCCGCTTCAGATACGGCATGGAAGACAACAAGCTCGAAGCCAAGCTGGCTGCCTACGACCAGATGACGCAGCGTTACGAAGGAATGAACCGCTGACCGAAATGGCGAATAAACCTGGGCACATCTGCATGGTGCCGTGCTGCAATTTATTCTCACAATCTGATGTAGATTCTGTTGGCGACGATCAGGATATATCTTGAAATATTCCCCGGCACCTGTGTATTATGAACCATCGCACATGGTGGAGGAACAGTTGATGAAGATATTCGCAGGTTCGGATCATGGCGGATTTGAACTGAAAATGACCCTGATAAAGCGCCTTCAGGAGCTTGGCCACCAGGTAGAAGATCTCGGTACCCATTCTCACGCTTCCTGCGATTACCCCGATTATGCACATGCGGTTGCTGCCAGCGTCATTGCCGAACCAGGTTCACTGGGTCTGCTGACCTGCGGTTCTGGAATAGGCATTTCGATTGCCGCCAACCGTCATCATGGCATCAGGGCGGCGTTGTGTCACTGCTCGCTCGAAGCCGAACTGGCCCGCCGCCATAACGATGCAAATGTACTGGTAATGGGTGGCAGGTTAGTTGGCGAAGCACTTGCAATCGATATCCTGGAAAAATTTCTCGCCGCAGATTTCGAAGGTGGCCGTCATACCAACCGCGTCAACAAGATCGAAATCACTCAGGAAGGACAGCAGTAATAGATGGGAAAACTAATTATCGTCGATCACCCTCTGGTAAAGCACAAAATTACCTTTTTACGCTCCAAGCATACCGATGTTCAGGTTTTTCGGCAGCTGATGCAGGAACTCTCAATGCTGCTGGCCTACGAAGCCACCCGCAGCATCCCGGTTGAAAACATCACCTGTGAAACCCCGCTGATGGAAGCCGAAGCCCATCACATTTCGACCGGCACTCTTGCTGTAATTCCTGTTCTCAGAGCCGGTCTTGGTATGGTCGATGGTCTGTTGAATTTCATGCCGATGGCCAGAGTCGGTCACATCGGTTTATATCGCGACCATGATACCCTGCAGCCGGTTGAATATTACTGCAAGCTGCCCCAGGGAATTGCCGGCATGGAAGTCTTTGTTCTCGACCCGATGCTGGCTACCGGCGGCACTGTTGCGAAATCTATCGAGCTGATCAAGAATGCTGGCGCTAAGAAAATCAGGTTTCTTTGCGTCGTTTCCTGTCCCGAAGGTGTCGAATTTCTTCAGAAAGCTCACCCCGACGTCGATATCTATACCTGTGTCATGGATAAGGGCCTGAACGAAAAAGGCTACATTCTGCCAGGTCTTGGCGACGCCGGAGACAGACTTTATGGAACCAAATAATCCTGTTATTCACGATCATATTTCAGAACGTCCGAGCTGGGACGTCTATTTTCTGCGCATAGCCAGGCTGGTGGCACAACGCTCTACCTGTCTGCGCCGTCAGGTTGGTTCGGTTATCGTGCGCGAAAATCGCATGCTGGCTACCGGCTATAACGGTGCTCCGGTGGGTATTGCCCATTGTTTTCAGCTACCGGGCGGCTGTCTGCGCGAAGCCCGAAATATTCCGTCTGGCCAGCGTCAGGAATTATGCCGCGGTCTGCATGCAGAGCAAAACGCGATTCTGCAGGCAGCAGCATTTGGTGTTTCCCTGAAGGGCAGCGACTGCTATTGTACGCATCAGCCCTGTGTAACCTGTGCCAAGATGCTGATCAACGCCGGAATCAAAAGGGTGGTTTTTCTCGGAGAATACCCAGACGATCTGTCGCTTCAGATGCTTAAAGAAGGCAATATAACGCTCGAAAGGATAGAAATAGACTGAGTCATGGCAAAAATTCTCATTGAGGGCGGAAAACCTCTTAGTGGCAGTATCAAGGTAAGCGGCGCGAAAAATGCGGCCCTGCCGATTATGGCTGGAGTTATTCTCAGCACCGGTCCAGTGCGGCTGACCAATGTGCCGGCACTCAACGATGTTGATACGATGGCGAAAGTGCTGCAGGCGCTTGGCGTAAAAACGACCTGCGCCGGCAACAATGTATATAATTTCGATGCTTCCGGAACTATCGGTGACGAAGCTCCTTATGAGCTGGTCAAAACGATGCGCGCCAGCTTTTTTGTCATGGGGCCTCTGCTTGCCAGGCTCAAAAAAGCGCGGGTGCCGTTGCCCGGTGGCTGTGCCATTGGTGTCAGACCGGTTAACATTCACCTGAAGGGTTTTGAGGCTCTTGGGGCTCAGGTTTCAATCGAGGGCGGTTGTGCCGTGGCGGTTGCCGAAAAATTGCGGGGCAATCGTATTATTCTTGATTTTCCGTCAGTCGGTGCCACCGAAAACCTCATGATGGCTGCCACACTTGCCGAAGGTCGCACTGTTATCGATAACTCGGCGCAGGAACCTGAAATTGTCGATCTCGCCAGATTTCTCAATGCTATTGGCGCGAAAATTGAAGGTGCCGGCAGTCCGACAATTACTATCGACGGCGTCGAAAGCCTCGGTGGCGGCGAATACAGAGTCATGGCCGATCGTATCGAAGCCGGCACTTTTGCCGTGCTGGGCGCGATGACCGGTGGTCCGGTCAGGGTTGAAAACTGTGAACCTGATCATCTGCTGGCTCTGATCAACAAACTCCGTGAAATGGGCGCTGAAGTGTCCTGCGAAGCCGATTCCATGATCGTCAGATCAAACGGCCGGCTCAAGGCTGTCGAAGTTAAAACTCTGCCATATCCGGGTTTTGCCACTGACCTGCAGGCCCAACTGATGGCGGCCATGTGTCTTGCCAAAGGCAGTTCGTCGGTTACCGAGACTATTTTCGAAAACCGTTTCATGCACGTTTCAGAACTGGCTCGCATGGGCGCCAGTATTGCCATTCATGACCGTACTGCTGTAGTGCATGGAGTAAAAACTCTCCAGGGCGCTCCTGTTTCTGCTACTGACCTGCGCGCTGGTGCCGCAATGGTTCTGGCAGGTCTGGTAGCCGAAGGCCAGACCGAAATCAGCCAGGTGCATCATATCGACAGGGGTTATGAAGACCTGGTCGGGCGAATCATGAAGCTGGGCGCCAGCATCAGGAGAATTGAAGAACCGAAGGCTCAGAAATAACAGAGGAGCATCAGCATGACCGAATCCGGAAAAAGCCGATTTCAGAATTTTATCGATGGTCTAAAAAGCACAAATAGAGAGGAAAAGCTGCTTTCGGTTGCCGCGCTGGGTATTTTGCGCGTCAGACAGCATGCCGATGCTCTCGTCGATCTGCTTTCTTCGCCTGATGCCGAAGTTGTCGAACAGGTGGTCAAAGCGCTGGGCCATATCGGCAATCCTGGTTCGGTCAAACATCTTGTCGAATTCGTCGTCAATGACGAAGGAAAACTTGCTGATACTGCCCTTCTCGCCCTGCGCAGTTTCAATTTTCAGCCAGCTCTAGATGTGGTTATCAAAGCCTGCAGTTCCGACAAACCGCCGGCGGTGCGTCGTAAACTGCTCGAATTGCTGAGTCTCTACGAAGATGTGCGTGTCGCTTCACTGATGAATGAGATTCTCGGCCAGACCCGTGATGCCGACCTTCTGATTTCTGCAATCGGTTATTTTATCAGGCATCCTGCATCAGAACGGCATACATCTTTGAAAATGCTCGCCGGTAACAGTCACTGGGGTGTTTCTCTGGCTGCCAATATTGCGCTCTCACGTCTGAAGGACGAAGGTGCCTATGCTCATGTGCGGCGACTGGTCAAATCATCTAATGCTGAAGTGCGCCAGACTATCGCTGAAGCGCTGGTTAGCCGACCGCTGATCGAAGACCGCAATATTTTTACGTCGCTGTTCGAAGATTCACGACACCGCATTCGCGAGATTGCCATCGAGGGTCTCGCGCTGTTCGGTGCTGACGAGCGTATTACCATTCTGCGCAACTGGCTTGCCGTCGAAACCGACACGAAAATTAAATTGCAGCTGGTTCGCAAGGCTGAGGCTGAAAAAACACCGTTACTTTACGACGAACTCTATAAACTGCTGCAGTCGAGTGAAGAGACATTGCAAACCGCTGCCATCGAGGCAATTGCTTCAGTTGGAGAAAAAATGGCCGACCGCATACTCATCGACTTCGATCGTATGCCGCTGGTGATCAGAGAACAGATGATTCTGGTTCTTGGGCAGATTGGTGGCGACAAAGTTACCCGCACCATCAGGGAATCGCTGCAGGCAAAAGAGCGCTGGTTGCGCATCAATGCCGTCGATGCCGCCTCGCGCATGAATGACCCTGAACTGAACGTCGAACTGGTAAAAATGCTGCAGGCCAAAGAAACGGATATCTGGGTAAGAGCGACCGCTATCACTGCTCTTGGCCATACATTCAACACCGACTATTCAGAGGTTATTGCCGGGCAGCTGAAGCATGAAGATGCCCGCGTCAGAGCCAACGCCATCGAGGCGCTTTCTGAACTCAAATGGCCTGAGCTGCCTGAGGCATGCCATCGCCTGCTGCATGACCGCAACGACCGCGTGCGCGTCAATGCCGCAATCGCCCTCTGGAAAAGCGGTCACGAAGAAGTGTTCGGCGAACTCGAAAAAATGGCGCGAGACAAGAGCCGCTGGGTGCGTGCATCGGCCGTATTTGCCCTTGGCCGTATCAAAGACCGGGAAGGCACTCCAATTCTTCTGAAGATGCTTGCTGACAGCGAAGATATGGTTTATCGCAACGCTATCGAGGCGCTGGCAGAACAGGGTGATCTGCGGGCCATGCTGCCGCTGCTCAAGGAAGCCCGTGCCGGCCGGTTGCCGCGTGATTTCTACGAGAAGGCCCTGATCCGTTTCACTGAAACGATCCGCAGCTGATAGATTTAAAATCAGCGTCCCGCAGTCATATGGCTGCGGGGCGCTTTTTTATGGGTGATATTGATAAACCAGCCCGGTCTTTGTCTGGTCTGCCGCGATGCTGTCTTTGGCTTCACTGATCAGCTCGGCGAAGAAACTGTCGGCCTGCTGTCGTCTGAGAGCCGCTTTTTCTGGGGACTTGCCCAGTTTAACCTTGAACGAAAATTCAGCCGCGATGGGAAGCTTGTTGTCGGCGCGGTTGTACCAGAGAGAAAACATTGCTTTTGCTTCTTTGTTTTCGAAAGTAATCAATCCCTTTTCCAGTCTGCATTCTCTTATCAGAAGGTTGTTGACCAGTTTCAGGCTGGCGCTGGCCGGCAGGCCGGCTGCGGCCAGGTCAGGAAACAGCCCGGTCAGGGTGCTGAGTGTGTCGGGCAGAACTCTGGCATCTTCGATCTCGCAACTTCTCGAGTAGAAAGAAACCGAACCAGAGGCCGTCATTGCAATATCTTCTTCAAGATCTTCATCGTGGGCAAAACTGGTTGCAAATGAACTGGTAGCCGTTGCTGACTGCAGTTTTGGAATTCGCAGCTTGAGTGTCAGTTCAAAATCTTCACCTGGTTGTAAAGTCTGCAATTGTTCGGCATTCGTGATGGCCAGACCGCGGCAGCGCAATATCAGACCTCGATTGTGAAGCTGGAAGTCGGAGGTGTCGAGAAAGCAGATGTCCCGATTGTCCAGAACTTCGTCGGTTCTTTCGTATTGCAATCCCTGCTTTTCTGCGGCCTTTGTTACGAGTTTCCAGAAGTTCACACTGCCCTCAGCAGGGTTAACGAATAACTCTGGTTTTAAAAGAAGCTTATATTCACATGAATCGGGAGTGATTGCCGTCTGGGCTCCCAGGGAGCCAGCCATGAATAGAAAGAACAGAATCAGAGTAGTCATGAGGTTGGATTCCTTTCAGCGCTGTTTGCGGCTATACCAGGGTGAGAGATAAAAGTTCTCATTCAGATCGGTCAGTTTCGCGTTTTTGCTGTCAGCCTCGGCTAGCGCCGAGCGCCTGATGAAAGCACGAGAAAAATCGGCGTTCTGCAGACAGGTTTTGGAAAACGAAGTCATATTGCAGTAGCTTTTTTTGAAAGAAGCACCTGTGCAGTCAGATCTGTCGAATTTGGTCAAGGCAAGATAACATTCATCGAAGCAGGCTCCTTTGAGGGAAGAATCAATGAATTTCACCAGGTTTAGATCGTAGCCGGTAAAATCAAATCCATCCAGGTTCAGCCCGGAAAAATCTATGTAATGCATGGAAGTTTTGTTGATATAGGCGTTCCAGGCCTGCCTTCCCTGTTTCAGATAGCTGAGATATTCCTGCTGTTCCTGCTGAAATTTCTCCTTTTCAAGTCGTTCTTTCGCCTGATTGCTGAACCACATCTGAATATTGATCATGCCAAACATGCCGACAAAGAACATTATCACTCCAAGACCGAGAACCATGGTTCGCATCGGGCCCTCGAGTTCTTCATCGCCCCGGCGGTTAAAGATTGCCAGCAGTACCAGTCGCATAAAATCAAGGCAGAAGTAGACAAGACCCAGCATCACCGGAACACCGATCAGATACCCGAAGGTTTCGCCTAAAAAGCCTTCACGACTGATTTTAAAGTATGCCATTGCTTCGACAAAAACACCGAAGGCGGCGAAGAAAAGCAAGGCACAGACGATGCGGCGCAGGGCAAAAAGCAGAAGAGCAGCGCCGGAAGCCTGATTTGGGTTGCCGGCAATCATCTGCAGCGGTTTCCAGAAAAAGCGCATCAGAAAGTTGAAGTAACCTTCAAATACTTGGTCGAGTGGGTCAGACGTTTTCTTCTTTTTCATGCTTTATGGAGCTTTGCGCAACAGTGGCTCAGGCCGATGAGGTCACGAAGGTGAATATACCCCAGTCCGCCGGAAATTTCCATTTTGTAAGAGTCGGAGTTTTGCATCGGCGGTCAAAAGCCTTCAATCTGTTTCAGAGAGAAGATTATGGTAACGTCCGAACCAGTAAGCCAGCAGGAAACCAACCGGGGCGATGCGGGTCCCGTCGTCGTTTCCGGTTTTCAGAAGGCGCGGCGGTTCCTGCCAGATGAAAATGTGCGGAGCTCTGCTATCGATCGGAATAACGTTGACACTCTGGCGGTCGTATCGGCCGAAACGGTCTGGCCATGGCGAATGACGCATGGTTTGACTGTGGTCATACAGCCTGTTGAGCTGATTGTCGGGGTAGAGACGAAGAGTTTCACGCGCAGCGTGAAGAGTTGTGTCGTCGTTGTGGCTTGAAAATGCGGCGTTTATGAACGTATACATGCTGTTAGCCTCGTCGGCAACTGGTTCAAAGGCACGGGGAAGAATAGCCAGAGCCGTCTGGCGCAGTTGCGGGTTACCCGGTTGATCGAGAATGCCAAGTAAAGCGAAGAATCCGAGGTTGCAGCCAACATATGAGCGCATCGTGTCAGAAAATTCGTCGAGATTTGAAGCAGCGATGCCTCTAAATTCTGTGGCTTTGCGGCGCAGTTTCTCCGCTGCCCGGGTGGCATTGACAATATTCAGGCTGCCGGCAAGGCTTTCCAGCTTTTCGGCGATTGGATTGAAAATCGCAAATGCTTGCGGCTCGCGCAAAAATGCCAGGGTTTGGAAAATGATTCGGGTCGCCTCGTTGGCTGCCCAAAGAACCGGTAATATAGTTATTGGCTCGGTCCAGATGGTCAGTGAGTCTGGAATGCCGGCCTGCATAAACAGAATATGAACCAATACTCTGCCGACTGCGGTAATTGTTCCCGTCAGCCGCTTTTCCACCGCCGGCAGGTTGCGGCCAAGATAAATATCAGACAGCAGCTGTGAGGTTTCCGATGCAATAATGTGCAATTGTCGCTTTTCAATGAGTTCCTGGGTAAAAAATTGCATCAGTTCAGGGTCGTTGGTGATATTGCAGGCGGTCTGAAACATGAGCAGGGCCCGCAAAGCTTCGCCACCGCGCACCGGCGGTGGGCTGAAACCTGATACTATCTTTGCCAGACGTTCAGAATATGGCACTGCCGCGACGAATACGTTAGCCGGAAAATCGTCCACTCTTGCCCATTCTTCGGGAGTGATGCGGTCTTGATAGGCATAGTCAGGGTTGAGGTTGAAAGTCGTCGGTGAAAACCCGTCTAAATCGACTTTCAGGGCCAGATTGTTATCTTTGAGATTATGAGCGGCGGTTCCAATCATTTTGCTGATGTCTTTGCGCAGTTGTTCATCGCGAATCAGCGGCCAGGCGAGACCGCAACCCATAAAGATGCCGGTATACTGATCGCGCGAAGTGTCGGCCTTGAAAAAAAGATCACTGTTGATACCCGGGCGTATGTCGCCGGCATTGCCCAGTTCTTCGCGAGTTCCAAAAGCGCGACCGATAAAGCCTTTGCCGCCAGCCATTTTATGAAGTTGGACAAATGCCCGCAGACATTTTTCAATATTGTCCAGGGCTGCCGTTTCGCTGCTGACCCGGTAACGATAAACCTGTGAGGCAATGTAAGCGCCGGTCCAGATTGTTGAGTCACCTGCGGAACGATAACGAGCAGTCTGCCCGCCATCAATCAACTGAAGGTTGACGACCAGGCCCCGCGGCATGTGTTCCGCTGCGACGAGGCTGTCAAATCTGTCTGCTTTATTCAATAAATCACCGGCAACAGCGGTTTGGGGAGCCATCCCGACTGCCAGAATAGATATGCTCAGGAAAAGCATAAGGATGTTTTTCATTGGTTTCCTCTGCAAAGTCTGCTGGTAATAAATCTGCCATTAATGATAGCATATTGAACTGCAGAGTGATGGTGTTCCTGAGCATGCCGAAGGGATGGTTCCTGAGCCAGTCGAAGGAAGGCTCTTGCAAACCGCATAAAGGACAAAGAAATGACAGCAGATCGACGGCCCCGGGTGCCTTTCAAAACCCCATTTTTGCCTGATAACCCAACAGTCGTCAGCGTCCAGGAAGGGTATGATCTCTGGTCAGAAATTTATGATGAAGAAGCGAATGCTCTGATAATGCTTGAACAGGCACATCTCTTTCCTATGCTTCTGAAAAGACAGTATCACGATATTTTTGATTGTGGCTGCGGTACCGGGCGACTTGCCATCTGGCTGCGCGAACATATGCCTGATGCCAGAATTACCGGTGCCGATTTTTCTGAGGGCATGCTGCGCAGAGCAAAAGAAAAGAGCCAGGGGCAGCAGATCATCTGGAAAAATGCAGATCTTAACCAGCCATTTCCGTTCGACGCGGAACAGTTCGATCTTATTGTTTCGAGTCTGGTGATCGAACATATCAGAAATCTTGCGATCTTTTTCGAGGGAATCAGGAAAGTGGCCAGGCGGGATGCCGACATCTATGTCAGCGGCCTGCATCCGGCAATGCATCTTTTCGGTATTACCGCCAGATTTAAAAACCGTGAAAATACAGCGCATATCCTGCCCGAGAGCTTATGTCACAGCATTTCTGATGTTTATAATGCGGCAGTGGCCGCAGGCCTCAAGGTTTTACGCATCGAAGAGCACTATGTCGATGAACAACTGATCAGACAATGCGAAAAGGCGGCCCGCTATGACGGCATGCCTTTGCTTTTCTATATGAAGATGCAGCGGGTTTGAACCGGGTAATCAGCTCTTCACTTTTTGTCAGTATCGGTGATGGCTTTGCTGAGCAACTCGGCGAATGATTTGCCGGGTTCCGGCTTTCTGGAAGCTTCTGCAGGCATGGCGCGCAGAATGCAGCCAACCGGTCTGACTGGTTCCAGCGGGGACAAAGGACTGCCGTGACTCTGGCGTTGAAAAGACTGACGCCAGGCCAGGTATTCCTTCATATTCATGAGTTTTCTCCCGCGTCTGCTGATGTATGGTTGCTATTTTACTCAACCAAATCTGCATTTGCAAACGCAGATGACAGATCCACGGGTGAAGGCGTTGCGTTTTTGGTCGCAGAAAGATTATAGTGCAGGAATAATTTACCCGGAAGGTCGAGCATGCACGCCTATTTCAAACCAGTTCTGATAATTTTCGCAGCGATTTTTCTGTTTTTTTATGTTTTCAGCAACAGTAAAACTCTTGAGACCACCACTGAACTGGTCACTCTTCCGAACGGAATGCCGGTGCAGAAGACCCACTATCACTTTCACTGGGATCGCTTTGCTGATTACATCAAAGACACACCAGGCCGGGTAAAGAAATTTTTGGGCGCCGCCGATTGACCGGTTCTGCAACCCTTTTCTGCCACCGTCGATGGCTATTGGAGGAAAATCAGACCAAGATTGACACAAACAAAACTAATGGATAAAATTAAATAATCTCAGAGGTTTA
>CAZPCO010000015.1:0-1051 GCA_964585025.1 uncultured bacterium
GGTGCTTTCCAGGTGGTCATTTCCGATTACAACATGCCCGGCATGACCGGCATGGATCTGCTCAGCAGCGTTAAACAGATCGACCCAGAAATAGTCTTCATTCTGATGACCGCTTACGGTTCAGAGAAACTGGCCATCGAAGCGATGAAGCAGGGTGCTTACGACTATTTTTCGAAGCCATTCGACATCGAAGAAATGCGCGTCATCGTCGCCAAAGCCTGTGAACGCTTCAGTCTTGCCTACGAGAAAAAGAGCCTTGAAGAACGCTTTCTCGTCGAGCCTGAAACCGATCGCTTCATTGGCGATTCGGCCGCAACCCGTCTGGTCAAAGAAAAGATCGAGCAGGTTGCCAAAAGCGACATCACGGTTCTCATACAAGGCGAATCAGGCACCGGCAAGGAACTGGTAGCCCAGGCGATACAACGCAAAAGCAACCGTGCCAGTGGCCCGTTTGTGACCCTCAACTGCGCCGCCTTACCCGAAAACCTTATTGAAAGCGAACTTTTTGGCTATGAAAAAGGTGCCTTTACCGGAGCGGCGGCTCGCAAACGCGGCAAGTTCGAGATCGCCAACGGTGGCACGATTTTTCTCGATGAAATAGGTGATATGGCCCTGAATACCCAGGCCAAGGTTCTGCGCGTCATTCAGGAACGCGAAGTGGAACGCCTCGGCGGCGTAAAACCTATGAAGGTCGACGTTCGCATCATCGCCGCCACTCATAAGGATCTGAAAGAACTTATCGATAAAAAGCAGTTCCGGGAAGACCTTTTTTACCGCATCAATGTCGTGAACATACAGCTGGCACCACTGCGCGAGCGCCAGGAAGATATCCAGCCACTCGTCGAACATTTTGTTAAATCAGCGTCTGTCAAAGCGGGCCGCGAAATCAAGGGCGTCACTCCCAAGGCCATGACCGCGCTCAAAAATTTCAAGTGGCCCGGCAATGTCAGACAACTGCAGAACATCATCGAAGGCGCCGCAGTATTCATGCGCAATAACATGATCGATATCGATAATCTGCCTGAAGAAATCAGGCTGGGGTTCGCACCCG
>CAZPCO010000015.1:1061-22193 GCA_964585025.1 uncultured bacterium
GGATCGCCGAGCAGATTCAGCAGGGTCGCACCCTCGACGACATGGTCGCCCAGATCGAAAAGGAAATGATCAGCCGCACCCTGCGCGAAGTCGAAGGCAACCAGTCGAAAGCCGCTCAAGTTCTCGGCATAAAACGGGGCACGCTGCAATACAAGATCAAGGCCTACAACCTCGGCTGAAGATAGAAACGCTCAGGTGCCGCTGGCAACCTGCTCAGCCGAATAATATATAACCCAGGTCTTGAAACTGCCCTCTGAAGGAGTTTGACCGATGGTGACTTCCAGATCTCCCCAGTTGCCCTGCCCGTAGGTCATCAGACGGCAGCCAAAGCCTTTCATTGACATGATCCTGGTGCTTGTGGGGTTTTCGTTAAGGCCAATGCCCCTCAATCCTCTGATGCCGGTATTCCTGCCGCGCAGCTTCAGACCGCTGAACTGGTGTCTGGTTGCCACATAGTTGGCAAACCCGGAAGGCAGGTTGAGATCATCACAATAAAGAGCGAGACAGAAATCATTGAAAAACTCGTTCAAACCTGCAGTAGTCGGCGAAGACAGCGGCAAAAGCGTCTGTTCGACGTCCACGAGACCCCTTTTAAGATTGGTGCCGCGTTCGAGCATCTTGATGGCATTGTAGCCCCCGCAGCGATCAAAAAGATACTGAGTAAAAAGAAACTGCATGCCATGATGGTATGGTGCGGGAGTGTCGGGCCAGTGATTAAGAGACACTTCTTCGGCATAGAGCAGGTATTGCTCGACACGGCTCAGATCGAGGGCCTGATCCTGGTTGAAACCGGCACCCACCGTTTGTCGAGCCAGAGCGGACAGGCCGGCATTCTGCCAGGCGGTGCCGTAATCGATTGTATTGGCACGTTTCTGGTTAAAATAGCACATGCGCTGCAGGCTTTCTGCCAGACCGTTATAAAACTCCTTGCTGTCTGAAACCAGACCAGCCGGGTTGGCAAAAATCACTTCAGTGCCGGCTGATCCGGTCGCGGTCGCGTCTTTGTCGCGCGGGTCGAAATAAGCCATGCGGGGCGGAGTCGTCTGAGCCTGGTCGAGCAGGGGTGTCATGAACAACACAATACGCGACTGCGCGTCGATATTACCTTCAGGCGGATCGAGAACCCCGAAAGCTGTGGCAATGGTCGCATAATAACTGTCGAAAGTCTTTGCAATCGCCTGGGCATCAGTGGTGCTGATAGCATTTGAAGTGATATCGAGATAAACAAGACTGTGAGTTCCGGTTGCCTTAAGGGTAGCGGTCGCAAGAATGTCGTTTTCGAAATTCCAGGGTTCAGCATCGGTGAAATCCCTGACATAGAGCTCTATGGTATTTGAAGCCGGTTCAGCAAGCGCTGCCCGAAGATTTTTCCGCATTGCCCCGGCCGGGGCCTCGGGAACCGGAGCCGCCATGCCGGTCGACATTCTCGGCCGATCTGCAGGCTCAGACAGCCTGATATTACCAGGCAGACCTGGAACCAGTGAAAAATTGCCGCCCAGATAGCCGGCAAAACTGTAATAATATGTTTCCGGAAGATCGAGACTGCTGTTTCCAGCCATGACGCTCAGAAATGCAACACACTCGTCAGGCCTGAATTTCGCGATGCGCAGAGTCCCTCCGTTCGAAACAGCTGTAAAGTCATAGATACCATAGCCAGGCATCGTTTCATCGAGGCTGTTGAAAGCAGTATATGTCATGGCATTGCTCTTCGACTCGTTGACCTGCACTCTGACTTCGGTGCTTCGGCCGGCTGCCAGAACGCTTGAAGAAGGCACCTTGAAGGTAATTTTATTATCAGAGAAGCTGGTGAAGCTCGACGAAGGAATTACATAACTGCCGAACAACACTTTGACAATACTTTTGTCTGATCCAAAGTTGTAACCATAGAGAGTCAAGGGCACGTCTGGAACCGAGCGTTTCGGCGTCATGTGCACCAGTTGCGGCGCTATCGTTATCGAGACAGCAGAAATACCATCGAGAGTATATTCGTCGCTTTCTATAGTGACGGTCAGCAAACCGGTTCTGGCGTTGGCAGGCAAGGTCACCAGCATTGTCGAAGTATTCGGTGCATCGACGGTTGCACAGACATCACCGTCGAGTCTGACCCGGTTGAAACGATAAATCTGGTTGAAGTTGCGACCATAGACTTTAATCGTCTGGCCGCCGACGGCAACAGCAGGCTCGGCACGCAGAATCACCGGTTTTCCGATGAAAAGGAGCGGCTGGGTTTCCTTTGAGGTTTCGTTATTGATGATGACACGCACCGGGCCGCTTTCGACCTCGGCTGGGGCTCTGACGACGATGCGGTCATCGCGGGTGCCATTCCAGTTGATGATGTCAGCATCCTTGCCATTGAAGGTCACTCGTCCGGCAACTGTGCCACAGCCCTTGCAATAAACGGTGATCTGATCGCCATCGGTGCCCATGAATGGATTGATCGCCAGAACGGCAAAATCTGATGAATACGAGGCCGTCTGTGATCCCAGCTGAAAATTTACCCCTTCGGTGATCTGGCCGCTCAGAACTCTGACAGCATCCTTAACCACCGGGCTGAAGCCTGTCGCCCGGGCAATGACCCGATAATCACCGGCTGCCATCGGCCCAAGAATGTAAGTCCCATCATTGCCTGCAGTTGCCTGATTCTGGAAGGTTTCGACAATCGCGCCCTTGATTACGGTTCCGGTGTCGGCAGAGGTGACGGTGCCCTGAATACGGCCAGCTTCGAGATCATCGACAATCGGGGTCGGTCCGCTGCTGAGTTTTTTACTGGACGAAGTGCCCCCGCAACCTGCGACGCAAAAGCTTAATACCAGGAAAAGAATGACGGTCAGAAAACCAGTCCTGCTGATAATGTTGCGCCCTATATTTTCATGCACAGTATACTTTATATCAGTTGCCCCCGAAGAGCCAATGATGTCACAATCAATTTTATCCATTTTTTTTCTTCTTTTTCTGGAAATAGAACAGTGCACGGATTAAAATAACTCGAAAATTCTGCCAAATGCATTTTTTCGTGTCAAGTTTATCAACTAATCTGCCGAAATGAAAGGTGAGAAATACTATTTGACTTGTGCCCTCTTTGCAGAAATGAACAGGAGACAAATATGAGGCAGACAAATGCTGGAATTCGACGCTGTAAATCTATGAACATGCGGATCATGCTCTGCATGCTTCTGCTG
Organism: uncultured bacterium; assembly: GCA_964585025.1. Classification (GTDB taxonomy): domain Bacteria; phylum Muiribacteriota; class Ozemobacteria; order Ozemobacterales; family Ozemobacteraceae; genus Rifleibacterium. The sequence continues at coordinate 4,241 of CAZPCO010000015.1, forward strand.
CTTTTCGGCAGCCTGACAGCAGTCATGGCTGACGTCACAGGCGTCAGTCTCAAGGCTACATTTCCCGGCGCCAGCGGTAATATCATCAATGGCGGCGGCAGTGTTTCCCTTGAAGCCAGTTGGACCGGCGATTCCCCCCCTTATACTGCAAAATTCAAAAAGGGTGGCACCACCATCGTATCTGATCCTGCAATCACTGGCTCGACTTCCAACGTCTCCATTCCAGCCAGTCAGATCGGTGATACCAGTGGCACAGCAGAAAAACTCACCGTTGAAATAGTTGACAGCGCCGGCAAAACAGGCACAGCCGTCGCCGACAACGGCGTCATCGTCGACTTCGTCGCTCCCACCCTGACAGCACAGATCACCAACGGTTCGGTTTTTGCAAATACACAGAGCGTCCGAATCCAGATTACCAGTAATGAAACCATCCTTGCCCCGACAGTGACTTCGAATGGCGTGGCAGCCACTCCAGAAGGCTCTCTGACCGAAGGAGTCAGCTTCGTATACAATCTGCAGCTCACCTCTGCTTTCACCAACGGCAACTACAGCGTTGCCATTTCCGCAAAAGACAAATCATCACCAGCAACAACCGCTAACACTGGCAATACTGCCGTCACCTTTACCGTAGGAACTTCTGCTGCAGGTGACACCACCATCACCGGTTCCACTCCTGCCAGCCCAACCAATGCCCAGACCATCTCACTTTCCGGTGCCTGCCCCAGCGGGGCTACATCAATAGAAATTAAGGATTCCGGCACCTCGGTTTCAACTGTCGCCGTCACAGGCACCAGCTGGTCAATCGGAATCAGCCCTGCCGAAGGCACTCACAGTTATACTGCCGTCAGCAAAGATGTAAACGGAACAGTGATCTCACAGTCAGGCGCATTTCCAATGGTTGTCGACCGCACCGCTCCGGCAGCGCCGACAGCTGATGGCTCTGGTCTTCCCACCAATACCAATCAAAGCTCAGTGGTCGTTCCGGTAGCCGTTACCGGCATCGACACAGAAGTAGCCAAACCCGTTCAGATACAGGCACTGGTCAATGGAGTGCCCCAGGGTTCCGCCCAGGCAGTGACCGTTTCGCCGGTCAACATAACTGTCCCGCTCAACACTGGTTCCAATGCCATCACCTTCAGACTTACCGACGGTGCCGGCAATATATCTACTGTTTCAACCGCAATAAACATTACCCGCGACAGTTCTTCAACATCGACGAGCACGATCGTTACCTTCGATTCGCCTTTCGCCATGCCCTTCCCGGTAGCCAACACATATCAGATCGGTGCCGGCACCTACAAGCTGAAAATGGTTTTCAGCAAAGACATGAACTCGTCGACCAACCCGACAATTACCGTAACCACTTCCGGCGGCATCAAAATCACCAGTTCTGCCGGTACATGGATAGCTTCGAATACCTACCTCGGCGACTTCACCGTTCCGGCTAATGGCGGCAGCGCTTACGACGGGCCGGCAACTCTCGCGGTCAGCGGCGCCAAAGACACCTTTGGCAACACTCTCGATGCCTTCAACGTTCCTTCAGCCGGTGGCACCGCTTTCTTCATCGACTCGACCCCGGCTACTGCCAGCTTCAACGAAACAACGCCGATTTACATATCGAGTTCCACCCCGACGATCGCGCTCTCAGGTCAGGTAAGTGACGGCAGCTCAGGCGTCGGCTACATCGACCTTATCTGGCAGAGCACCACTGGAGGAGCCATTGCCTCTCAGTCCGTTCCTATAATGGTTTCGAGCCCTTCACCATGGAGCTACACCTGGAATGCCTCCTCTCTTGCCGCCGGCAAGTATAATCTCTGGGTAGTCGCTGCCGACCAGGCCAAGCCGAATCCAAACGTTGAGAGTTACACCAGTAAAACCCCAAGAACGGTTATAGTCGACCGCGACGGCCCGGTGGTAAACAGAGTCAGTCTCGGCAACATGGCCATCGACATCAATGCAATGGCTCAGCCGGTAGTTATCGCCAGTGCGGTAACCAGACTCACTGCTGTGGTTTCTGATACCGGCAATTCTGGCCTCGCCTTCGACAATGCCGGTTTTATATTCAGCCTCGTGCATGACAGTTCGAATGCCAGCATTCTTGGCAACAAGTCGAACAATGGCAAAGACACCATTTACTTCGACTTCTCGGAGCTGACACTGCCCGGCACCTATACCGTAACCGTAACCCCGCTCGACGTCAGTGGCAACACCGGCGTCACCGCTACCCGCTCCTTCGCTCTCGAAAAAGACGCTCCCGATGCGGTGACTTTCTATCCTGCCGATCAGAGAATTGCCAACGCCACCCATGAATCACTGGCAATAAACCAGGTCTGGGCTACCATTAACCATGCCCGCCCCGATTATGTGAATTCAACTATTTCGGTGCGCTATAACGGTTCGGTCGCCGGCACTCAGCTGAAAAACGCTTCGACTACAGGCCTCATCTGGCAGCTGCATTCTGGTGCTCTTGCCAAAGATCAGAGTCACGATGGTCGTTACGACATGAGCGTCGTTCCCAAAACAACCCTTGGAAACACCGGTGCGGCAGTGAATGGTTACTTCACGTTCGACAGCGTGCCGCCGGTAATCACCAATTCGGTTCCGACTCTCAACCTTACCAGTTCTACCAGTAAACCCTTCTTCGGCCTTACTCAGACTGAGCTCAGCATCAGCGTTTCAGATGCTCCAAAAGACATCATAGCCTATGGTCCGAAGATGCCGCCTGAAGCAAACCTCGCAGGCATGCAGGTGCCTGGTGATGCCAACTGGTATAACAGCGCCGGTTCAGGCGTAGATACTGCAAACAGCTCCTTCACCTGGACCATGGGAACCACCCTTTCAGGTGCGCATACTGTCAGCGGCACCAAACTGATGCAGACCATTCCGGCGGTTCCTGCCGACACAGCCCCCGGCGTTGCCGATGTATTGTTCTCGGCAAGACTGATCGACCGGGCCAATGCCGGTCAGGTGATTCCAAATGTGCTGAGTGCATCCTGGACTCTCAGATTCGACTATCTTAAACCTGAAGTGACTTCAATCAACAAACCTTCAGGCGGCAAATACTGCAAGAATTCATTGACCATTGGGGCTCAGGTCGCTGATAAAGGCACCTCGACCGATGTCAAAGTTAACAACGTCGAATGGGCTGATGAAAGCGGCGCCTGGGCTGCAGTCAGCGCGTCGAATCTGCCTGCGAAAACCGCCTCGGTTTCTGCCAGCATCAACATTGCAGGCAAAGCTGACGGCACCTACTCGGTTCGCCTGCGCGCCGTCGACCTTGCCGGCAACACTTCCGACGAAAAGTCAGCTTCCTACGTCGTTGACCGCACCCCGCCGTCGGCTCCGGTTCTGGTTCTGCCCCTGCCCGACCGGATCACCAACAAACGCAGTCAGTCGTTCAAATGGAGCGCCAGCACTGATGCAGATCAATATCTGCTGCAGATTGCCGACGATTCATCGTTCAACAACATTCTGAATTCGCAGACTAACGCCAGTTATCCTGAACTGGTCGGCCAGTTGATGGTCATGACCGAAGGAGCTTTCACAGCTCCCAAAGACGGCACTTACTACTGGCGTGTCGCTGCTATCGAAACCTGCGTTGACGGTTACAACATCAGCTCATATTCAGCCACGAGAAAGCTGGCTGTCGATACCGTCAAACCCCTGGTTGTCGAAGTCCAGCCCGCACCGAGTTCCGCCAACAAAATCTCGACCGGTATGGTCACCTTCACCATCAGATTCAGCGAACTCATTGACGCCACCATCAATCCTACAGTCAAAATCACTACCGCTGGCGGTCAGCTGATGAACATCGAAAAGACTTCATTCAAGGAAGACACCTGGATAGGCACCACGGTCATTCCGAAGAACAGCAGCGCCATCTATGACGGCACCGCGATCATCTCGATCGAAGGCACCACCGACCTGGCGGGCAACATGATGGCCGCTGACAGCACCAACAGTGTGGTCATCAATACCGGCCCTTCTTTCGTCACAAAAATCTTCTCGAACCCTGGTAACGAATTCCAGCTGATGATCGTCACCAAGGCTTCTGAGGCACTGCAGTCACCACCGACCTGCTCAGTACAGCAGAGCTCAGCCAGAACACCGGTGGTCATGAACTTCCTCAAGGAAAAATTCTACGCCGGTTCTTACAAAATCGATGCCAGCAGCCCTGGCAAAGCTTACATCGATCTTTCCGGCACCGATCTCTACGGCATGGTAGGCAACGATTCCTTCCAGTTCACGGTTGCCGACATGAATGCTTCGCAACGTCTCGATATCACTTCAGCATCAGGCCGAGCCAGTCTGAAAGGTGCCGAAAATTCTACTTTCGCACCCGCAATCCTCTATATGCTCGATCGCGAAAATCTTGAATCACCCTTTGTGGCCTCAAACTTCAGAGCCAGCGCTCTACCCGGCGCCAAAGCCGCGCTCAAACCGGCTGAACTGGCCAACGTGCTCGCCCTTGAAGAAACCGGCCCGGTCAGCCTGAAGCTGAAAAAGCGCCTGCTCTATACTGCCGATGTCAGCAGCGAAAACTTCACAGTTCCAGCTGACAAGATTCATGTTTATCGCCAGGATGCAAATGGCAACTGGGTTTTCCAGGGCGGCAAAATCGAGAATGGCAAAATATCGGCTGAACTGACCGGCCTGGGTCGCATTGCACTGATGGCCGACCTTACCGAGCCCTCAGTAGCTGATCTGAGCCCGGCTTCAATGGAAAAGCTCGAAACAGCGACTCCAGAAATTAAAGGTCAGCTTGCCGATGGCGGTTCAGGTCTCAACAAGGAATCATTCAAGCTGTTCATCAATGACATTGAAATTCAGGGTGTCACTGTCGACAGCACCGGAAATTTCAACTACAGCCTCAAGCAGGCTTTGCCGAAAGGTAAACATGAGATCAGATTCGAAGTGGCCGACCAGGCCGGCAACACCCTGAGGAAATCCTTCACGGTAGAAGCCCCGGCCCCCTTCGGTCTCGACGAGTTCATGCCCTATCCGAACCCTGCAACCGGCCGGGCGATGTATTTCAACTACAACTTCAATCAGAATGCCGAGGTAGTGAAACTGAAGATTCTCGACACCGCCGGCCATCGTGTCGCTGATTTCGACACCTTCGACTTTGCCAGCCAGAAAAGTGGCAGAATCAGATGGGATATGTGCAACAACAACGGCAAAATGGTCGCGAACGGCGTCTATTTCTACCAGCTCGAAGTCACCAGCGGCGGCCGGACCCTGAAGAAACGCGGCAAGTTCGCGGTTATGCGCTAAAGGAGAACCAAAATGAAGAAAAAGCATCTGGCAACTCTAATGCTTGTTCTGCCCCTGATATTCGGTCTCACCGGCTGCAGCGGCGGTGTCAACGGTGAAGGCGACAACACCTATTCACAAAACGTTGGCACTCCGATCGTCAGAGGCAATGCCTTCAACGATCTTGGCTGGGAAAATATCGCCAAAGGCCAGTATGACAGCGCCATCACTCAGTTCAACAAAGTTCTCAACGACAACCCGACTGCCGATGAAAAGGCTGAAGCCAATAACGGCATCGGTTGGGCCAAAAGCTATCTCGGAGAGCTCAAAGACGGTATGAACTGGTTTGAAGCGGCCAAAGACATCTCGAACGACGCCAAGGTCGGTCTGGCTGCCGCGTATCTGCAGAAAGCTTCCCGCTCAGACATGGAAATGGTCATCGACCTTCTCTTCAAGCAGCTGGGACAGGAAAACGAGCATTTTGCCTATACCGCCCGTCGCAACACCGGGGTTTCGAATGCTGAAACCCATGCGATGCTGGCATATGCCTACGCATCGGTCGGAGAAAACGACAAAGCCCGCGATCAACTCGAATATGCCAAAGAACTCGACCCTGACTTCGAAGGCACTTCGCTCGAGCAGATGGCTACGGTAATCGAGTTTCTGCTCAACTGACAGAGTAAGCAAAAACCGGTGCAGCGTCAAAACAGACGCCGCACCGGTTTTTTTTCTCTGCTGAAACGCCCAGGGGCTGCCGATAAATCATCTATAGCTATAATTTCTACCGGAGGCGTTATGAAGAATTTGAGAAAAACCTTCGCCGTGCTGCTGGCGATGGTTGTTCTTGTCGGGATAACCGGCTGCCTTAAAAGTTCAAGTTCGGTCAAAGGAAATGTTACCGGCAAGGTATTCGATTCGAACGGCAAGGCCCTTCATGAAGCCAGAGTCGAAGTTTATGGCGCTAATCATTCGGTTCTTACCGACGAACTCGGACGCTACACCATTACCGGTGTTGAACCGGGTCAGAGAAAGCTTGTTGCCACCTTCGACAAAAAATCGGTAGTCAAAATCGTTGAAATCACCAGAGGCGAAACCCTCGAGAACGCCGATCTCACGTTTACAGTAATAGATGGCCTGCCTCCGGTCATCACCTCGGTGGCAGTAAGCACTCTTGCCGAAAACTCGGCAAAAATCACCTGGGAAACCAATGAATCTTCTGATTCTACTGTGGATTATGCAACCGGCCCCGTAGGGCTCACCCCATACACCATGGTCGCTTCTGATCCATCAATGGTCACTTCGCACACTGTGAATCTTGCAAATCTGTTACCCGGGCAGACCTACCACTTCCGCGTCAGATCTCTCGATTTCGAGAGAAATGAAGGAGTCTCGTCAGACTACCAGTTCAATACCCCGAGCGGCGCAGCACCAGCAACTCCAGCCAGTTTTACCATTATGACTCCGACGGAAATGGAACGGGTTGTACTCAACTGGACAAGCAATTCAGAAACCGATCTTGCCGGCTACAACCTTTATCGCTCTGAGTCTGCGACTGGCAATTTTACCCGCGTCAATGCCAATCCGATCACTTCTACGGTCGGCAGCACCACCTACCAGGATGAAGGACTCAAAATCGCCTGCAAATACTATTATCGCCTCAAAGCCGTCGACGTTGCCGGTAACGAAAGTCAGCCAAGCAGCACCCTGGCGATCGTCACCCCGGGCATTCTCACCGAAAACCGCACCTGGAATGCAGCAGAAAGCCCTTATATCATCTCCGGCGATATTCGCGTACGCGGCGGTTCGGTGCTGACCATCGAAGCCGGCACGGAGGTCAAATTCACCCGGGCCGATGCGATACCCGATTCCCAGGGCTCGACAATGGCTGATCTCATCATTCAGGGTGGCCTTATGGCTGTCGGCACCGAGAATCGACGCATTCTGTTCACTTCTGCCGAAAGTTTCCCGCGCAAATCAGTCTGGGGCGGCATCTTCTTCCTTGGCACCACCCAGCCTGACAACATTCTGCGTTATGCAACGATCATGTTTGCCGATACCGGCATCAAGAGCGAGGGTTCTACACCATCGATCGAATACTGCGAATTCGGCCTCTGCGGTCTTGGGCTGAATCTCGGCCTCTCTACAGCACTGAATATCAGATACAACACGGTCAGAGACTGCGATGTCGGCATGGTGTCAGCGAACTCCAATATTCGCAACAACCTGTTCATCGACAATCAGACCGGTGTAACTCTGCTCGGAGCTGACCAGTTTGAAAACAATACTGTAGACTGCCTGATCGGCGTGCAGGTCGATGCCGGCACCCCGGTGATCAAAAACAACATCATCGCTTATACAGGCAGCACCAAAGCCATCTACGGTATCAACCAGACGCTGACGCTCGCAACTCCAACCATCAGTTTCAACGACATCTACAATTACACCTATGCCTTCAACGGCACCAACGGCACCGGCACGTCGAATATTGAAGTCGACCCGTTGTTTGTCGGCGGCAGCCCTTACAGCTATCAACTGCAGAAGATTGCCAACGGCAATGCCAGCGACTCACCCTGTCTGACCGCCGGCGAAGCAGGAGCTCAGCTGGGTCGCTACGGCCCGTGACCAGATATGAATCAACGTTCGAATTGACCTGTTCAATTACGAATGTGTAGCAAAATTTATATGACGCAGGGGTTCAGCATGCTGAACCCCTGCGATTTTAATTGATAAGGTTATTATCAGCCCTCGGCGTCAGGATCTGGTTCTGAGTCGCTTTCGGGGCCATCTTCATTCAGTTCGCCTTTTTCGTAGGCTCGAATCCACCAGTTGATCAGCTCGCCATTCTCTTTGAGGAAATCTTTGAAGCTCTGGTGGTGCCCTTCTTCGCAATCCTGTTTGAACTGGTCGGTCACAAACTGAGTAAGCGGTTCGCGCACCGAAGGGTCGAGAAAAACACCGGCGCCAACGAGAAATCTCGCTTCACCCAGCTTCAGAACGCGGGTAAAGAGAATACTGTCGTCAGGAACGCTGTCTGAACCAACCGACTCTGAAACCTGAAATTCTTCGCCAAGGAATACGTCTTTGAGGGTCATTGAAACCCCAGGCACCACAGCTTTGACCTGCAGCAGAGTCAGGTGAGTTTCCTTAAGGGCTTTGCAGACCTGCATTTCCTGGAGATTCAACTGGTCGGCGCTGCGCCGCAGAAATTCATCGAGAAGGCAGTTGCCGGAGGCGTCGCTGTCGTCAAGCAGAAACCAGCTGAGAAAGAGGAATTCTTCAGTTGGATCGAATTCGTATTCTTCGCCTTCCTGGAGATTATAAAAGACTTCGAGTGATTCACCGAGATCCTGAAGGAAATCTTCTTCAAGGGTGAAGGCCATCAGTTTGGCAAAAAGCTCGCTGAACAGGTTTTTAATGATTTCGATCTGTGGTGACATAATGGCCCGGCTCCTTTGTGAATCAGCTAAATGTAACGCTTTTCGGCTCCAAAATCAAGCGGGGCAATATTTTTCAAGGGACTGGGAGAAAACATCGGTAGGCTGCCCTGAAGCCGCTATTTACACATATGAATCATTGCAGTATTCTGTTTCACATGACCGCCCCCGGCATCATTGCACCCTGAATTTATTATGGAGATTACTGAAAACAGGGAAAGCCATGAAAGAGGAGAAAAACGATGCAAGACGGAAGTTCCGGTTCATACAACTGGCAAACTACCAGACACTACAGCAACAAATGCTATTTCTGTCATGCCGAAATAGAATGGAACGGTCTTTCCATGCCCACCGGAAAGGCGTTTCTAGACCGTCTGGACTGTGAAATCTGCAGAACCCCTGTCTGCGACAGGTGTGGAACCAGTTCAATATCCAGCAGCATTGACGGAGACCTGTTGACCCGGCATAGAATATGCAAAATTTGTCAGGAAAAAGGACTGAAGCCGGAAGTTCCACAGAAACCCCTGTATTGCATGGCCTGCCAGACAAGACTGGAAAACTCTGTGGTTTTCTTTTGTCTATGCAATAGAACAGTGTGCGAAAAATGCCGGGTAGTTCTTGATGGTCGGAATTTCTGCAAAGATTGCGAAAAGGAGTATCTGGAAACTGCAGCGGTATGTCATGCCTGTAAAAGAAATCTTTACGCTTTTCAGACCAGAACAATCGACCATCCGAGAAAAGATCACTATAAACGCTGCCCGGGATGCGGAAACAAATTCTGTCCTGAATGCTGCAGCAGTCTCAGGGTTGTCAAAAACCGAATCAACAGCGTCTGCAACGAATGTGCGCCGAAATTCCGTGATCCAAATGCTGACAATGATACAGGCGATGCCAAATCCATATTAACATCGATAATGGACAAAGCAAAAAATTGGCTGGGCAAATGAATTTTTCGATTCGAGCCGTTACAGAATCAGATTGAATCAGGCTTATCGCTGGCGACAATTATTTTAAAGCTGTTGATTTTACGGGTGGTTTGCACTAATCTGTCTTGAAACTGAACTGATCCGGCAGAGATATATTCAAGGAATGAAAGAAACCCGGAAAATCAAACCCGTTCAGTGTCTAACACAGGCATGAATAAAATCGTTGAAAAGCAGAGATTGTCGGAACTGGTATTCAAGTTTGTCGTCGAAGCCCCGCTTATTGCCAAATCCCGCAAACCGGGCAACTTCGTGATTCTCAGAGTCGGTGAAAAAGGTGAGCGCATCCCGCTCACCATCGTCGATTCGAATATTGAAAGAGGCACGATCACTCTGATCGTTCAGAACGTTGGCGCCAGCTCGGGCAAACTTTGTGCTCTCGAAGCCGGCGACAGCATTACCGATCTCGTCGGCCCGCTTGGCCGGGCAACCCATATTCACCAGGCCGGCACCATTCTGGCCATGGGCGGCGGCGTTGGCATCGCGCCGCTGTTTCCGATCGTCGAAGCTTTCAAAAAAGCCGGTAACCGGGTAATCACCGTTCTGGCGGCACGCAACAAAGATCTGCTGATTCTAGAAAAGGAAATGCGCGAATTTTCCGACGAGGTCATTGTCATGACCGACGATGGCTCATACGGTAAAAAGGGTCTGATCACCGAAGGTGCCGAAGAAGTCATCAAACGTGAGAAAGTCAATGAATGCATTGCGATCGGCCCGGCAATCATGATGAAATTTGCCGCTCAGCTGACGAAAAAATATGAGATTCCGACTCAGGTAAGCCTCAACACCATCATGGTCGACGGCACCGGCATGTGCGGCGCCTGCCGCGTCACTGTCAATGGTGAAACCAAATTCACCTGCGTCGACGGCCCCGAATTCAACGCACACCAGATCGACTTCGATGAAATGCTGCAGCGCCTGCGCGCCTACAAAAACGAAGAAGATCTGGCCCGCAAGAAATAACCGCGAGGAATCCTATGAACAGCGAAATTCTTAAACAGGAAAGAAATGCCGACTGGCGCGTCGAACTGCGCAATGCCGTTGCCAATAAAGACAGAGTCAATGTCGAACGCGTCAAAATGACTGAAGCCGAACCACATGAACGCATCAAATCGCAGACCTGTGAAGTCAACAGAGGTCTGACCGCCGACCAGGCACGTCGTGAAGCCAGCCGCTGCATGGACTGCGTTACTCCCACCTGCATCGAAGGCTGCCCGGTCAGCATCAATATTCCAAAATTCGTCAAATATATCGAAGCAGGCAAATTTCTCGAAGCCGCAGCAACTCTGAAAGAATTCAGCGCCCTGCCGGCTGTTTGCGGTCGTGTCTGCCCCCAGGAAAAACAGTGCGAATCAAAATGTTTCTACACCCAGAAAATGAAAAAAGAGCCGGTAGCTATTGGTTATCTGGAAAGATTTGCCGCTGATTACGAACGTAACTCAGGCAAGATCCAGGTTCCGAAAGTTGAAAAACGCAACGGCATCAAGGTGGCAGCAATAGGTTCAGGGCCGGCTTCGCTGTCCTTTGCCGGAGACATGATCAAATATGGTTACGATGTCACCGTTTTTGAAGCGCTGCATGAGATTGGCGGCGTTCTCAAATATGGTATTCCCGAATTCCGTCTGCCAAACGCTATCGTAGACGTTGAGCTCGACAACCTGCGCCAGATGGGTGTCAATTTTGAAAAGAACTTTGTCGTTGGAAGAACCGCAACGTTCGACGACCTCAAAGAACTCGGTTACCAGGCTTTCTTTATCGGCAGCGGCGCCGGACTCCCAAACTTCATGAACATTCCGGGTGAAAACCTCAACGGCGTCATGTCGTCGAACGAATACCTGACGCGTGTCAACCTGATGTATGCCAACCAGAGCGATTCTGACACACCGGTACTGCGCGGCAAATGCGTTGCAGTTATCGGTGGCGGCAATACCGCCATGGATGCGGTCCGAACCTCCAAACGTCTTGGGGCTGATCGCTCGATAATCATTTATCGCCGTTCGCGCGATGAAATGCCAGCCCGCCTTGAAGAAATCAAACATGCCGAAGAAGAAGGCATAGAGTTCATGAATCTGGCCAACCCGATTGAATATCTGGCGAATGCCGAAGGCCGTGTTGCCAAAGTGCGCCTGCAGCGCATGAAACTAGGCGAACCAGACGCATCAGGTCGTCGCAAACCAGTTCCTATCGAAGGCGATATCGTCGATATCGATATCGATATTGCGATCGTTGCAATCGGGGTCTCGCCAAATCCACTTATACCTGCATGTCTGCCGGGCCTGAAAATGTCAAAATGGGGCACGATCGAAGTCAATGAGCAGACCATGCAGTCGTCGATTCCCGAAATTTTCGCCGGCGGTGATATCGTCAGAGGTGGAGCCACGGTTATTCTGGCAATGGGCGACGGCCGCAAGGCAGCCGGCTCGATGCATGACTATCTGAAAAACAAATTCAATCTGTAAACGGGGAACAACCATGATCAACCTGCAAACCAGATTTTTCGGTATCGAACTCAGAAACCCGCTGGTCGTTGCCAGCAGCAGCCTGACCTCAGACATAGAAAAGATCCGGGCCTTTTCTGATAACGGCGCGGGAGCGATAGTGCTCAAATCAGTATTCGAAGAAGAAATTATCAACGAATACAATCAGGTGGCTCAGAACAAAGTCGAGTCGCATTTTGACGAATTCATGGACTATTTCGACTACAAAATTCGTGACCAGGTGCTCGCCAGTTACGGCCGGCTGATCAAGGCGGCAAAACAGGCCAGCAAGGTGCCGATTGTGGCCAGCATCAACTGCATTTCAGCAGGCGACTGGCTGCAGTTCGCCTCGCAGGTTCAGGATGCCGGTGCCGATGCAATCGAACTCAACCTTTTCGTCATGCCGTTCGACCCTAACCGCAAAGCAGAAGAAAATCGCCGCTTCTATCTCGACACAGTAAGAGAAATCAGCAGCCGCGTCAAAATTCCGGTCACCGTAAAGATCAGCAGCTATTTTTCAGATCTGGCTTCAATCTGTCATGAACTGGACGGTGAAAAACTCGCTGGAATAACGATGTTCAACCGCTTCACAAACCCGGACATCGATATAGACAGGGAAAAGGTCATCGAAGCCGGCACCCTCAGCAGCGACAACGAATATCTGCTGCCTCTGCGCTGGGCAGGCATTCTCAGTCCGCGCCTCAAATGTCCGATTGCCGCATCGACAGGAATTCATGAGGCAAAGCATGTAATCAAGATGCTGCTTGCCGGAGCCAGTGCCGTTCAGATGGCATCGGTCTTTTACAAAAAGGGGCCGGCCCACATTGCTGAGATACTCAAGGGGCTCACCACCTGGATGGAAAAGAAAGGCTATGAAAGCATCGGCGACTTCAAAGGCCGCCTTAGCCTCACCCGGGCCGCCAACCCGGCTCTTTACGAACGCGCTCAGTATCTCAGCAGTTTCGGTGGTTACGCCGGCTCATAAAAATACCGACACAAAATCGCGGCTGATCTTCAAGGTCATGCCGCGTTTTTTTATCGCCTGAGACGCCGGCTCAGCATGGCTACGGCCCGATCAGCCTCTTCAATTCTGAGAAAACGTGAAACTGCCAGCAGCACGGCAAAACCGGCTCCAGCAGCCATGGTCATAGAAACGGCCGCATTCACGAAACTTCCGGCAATAAAAAGGCCTGAAATAGCGGCAATATGAACGGAAAGCAAACGATAACCGGCTCCGGATACCAATCCGGCGATAGCGGTGGCGGCAAAAATACGCAGCAGAGATGGAACCAGAGCAAAACGACTGAAACTGCCGAGACGCTTTTCAAGATTATAGTAAAGTATGCCGGCATTGAACATCGCCCCGATACCGGTACCCAGCGCCAGACCCCAGTAACCGAATGGATGAACCAGGATCAGATTCAGAATCACGTTGACAATTACAGCGACAATGCTGGCCTGCACCGGAATTTTCGTTTCTTCCAGCGCATAAAAAGCAGGCCCCATGATTTTGACGAGCGAAAAGAACAGCAGTCCGGAGGCATAGGCCTGCAAAGCCAGCGCAGTCGCCGCCGTGTCGGCAGCAGTGAAACGCCCGTGCTGAAACAGAATGCGAACCACGGGTTCCGCCAGGGCAATTATTGCAAAACAGGCATACAGGTTGATGAACGATGACAGTCTTATTGAGCTGGCCAGGGTGCCGCTCATACCGTCACGGTCTCCAGCCGCCGCCTGACGCGAAATGACAGGAAGAGTTGCCTGAGCCACGGCAACGCCAAAGAGACCCAGCGGCAGCTGCATGACTCGAAAAGCGTAGCCGAGCCAGCTGACAGCTCCCTCACCCTGAGAAGTCGATAGAATAGTGCTGATGGCAACGTTGACCTGCGTGGCTGCCAGCCCGACTGTGCCCGGAATGATCAGCCGGATGATCTTCTGAATGCCAGGGTCGTTAAAATTGAGCTGCCACTTGAAACGATAACCATGCCGAAACAACGCCGGAAGCTGAACCGCAAACTGCAGTAAGCCGCCAAGCATGGCGCCGATTGCCATGCCGGTGATCGCCGGCATATCAAAATTTCGAGCAAACGGGCAGATCAGCCAACCCGAAATAATCATGGTCAGATTGAGAAACACCGGGGCAATCGCCGGAATGAAGAATTCACCGAGTGAGTTGAGAATGCCCATGGCGATCGCTGCCCATGAAATCGCCAGAAGAAACGGAAACATGATACGGGTCATTGTCACCGTCGTTTCAAATTTCTCGGGATTAGAAGAGAATTCCGGGGCCAGGGTGCTCACCAGTAAAGGACTGGCGGCGATGCCCACGACCGTAAGAGCTCCAACAACGACCAGAATGGCACAGAATGTCAGATTCGTAAGCTTAAACGCCTTCTGCGGCCCGTCTTTTTCGAGGACGTTGTTAAATGTCGGCACAAAAGCAGCACTCATAGCACCTTCTGCAAACAGATCACGCAGAAGATTTGGTATTCTGAAGGCAACGTTGAAGGCATCGGTCCAGATGCCGGCACCGAAAAGATAAGCAAAGGTCTGCTCGCGCAACAGACCGGCAATTCGGCTGAAAAAGGTGGCAATGCTCATTATCGCCGCTGACAGGGCAATAGAAGGTTTTTTAGCTTCCTGGCTCATGGGCTCAGTCGGTCACCGGATTGATCACGAGAATTTCGTCATTAGCACTGATCGTGTGCCCACGCGGGTTAACTATAACCGGTTTATCCTTTGGCTTGATACCAACCATGGTAAACCCCAGTTCGCGATTGAGCAGGCCAATGGCCTCTTCGCTCTGTTTACCTATGACTTCAGATGGTGGATCGATAAAAGTAAGGGTATTACCCGATTCACGGGAGAGCAGATCTTTGAAAAAAGCCAGCAAACCCTCATGCATGGCGACTCTCGCCAGCAGTTTCCCGGAAACTTCACCCTGTATGACGACATCTTCGACACCGCCCATTTTTAGATGTGAAGCATACTCTTCGTTATAAAGCTCGGCAGAGGTATGAATCTTCGGGTTCAGTTTCTCAATGGTCAGAGCGGCCAGAATTGTGCGCGCGTCGATATCCTGGGTTGTGCGATTATCGCCGTCTTCAGAAAGAATCACCGCAGCTATGGCCCGTTCGACGCCAGCTTTTTTCAGCACTTCCATGCGGGTGAAGTCTTCTCTGAGAATGCTGATACGGTGTGTCTTGACATTGCGGTTCTGCAGATCATCTAGGCAGGCTTTTTCGGAGACCATTAGAATCTCTGAATGCTTAAAGGCTGGATCGACGAGGAATTCATTGGCAAGAATCGCCGCCTTGGCGCTGAAACCGCAGATAATGATGTGTTTATTCAGATCGTCAGGATTTGCCGGTTTGTGCATAGCGCTCTCCTTGAGTTTGTCATACATGATTGCCGAAAAAGTGCCGGTGAGCATTGCAAACACGCCCATCTGAAAAACCAGCAGCACCAGAAACACCACCTTGCCGCCGAATGACGCCGGATAATCGGCATATTCGCCGGCCATCAATGAAAAAAGAGATTTCCAGAAAGCATCGACCGGAGTTGCAACTCCATGGTCATGGCCGCTTTCAAACTGCGAAAAGCCCACGGCGCCAAAGATCACTGCAAATATCGCGAAGCTTGAAATGACACAATACTCAAGCAGACGCCCAGAAAGAACCTTTCGGAAAAAATTGAACCGACGCTGAACCATGTTGCCAAGAGAAAAGATACGGAACAACCGAAGCAACCGAAGCACTCTTCCCAGTCTGAAAATACGCAGCATCGGCACCACGGCCAGAATGTCGATCCAGAAATCGCGCAGAAAACTCATCGACGACATACTGATCAGCCAGCGCAGAGCCAGTTCAATAATGAAAACCAGGGTCAGCAGATCGTTTACATTCTGTATAGCCTCAAGCTCTGCAAGAGTCATCGGCACAAATGTTTCGACAAGGATAAGAATCACCGACACCAGAATCAGCACCATCAGCGTCAGGTTGAAGCGGGCGGACTCGAAGAGCCAGCGCAGCCATGGAAAAGACTTCGCGGCAGTTTCAATCTCGTATTTGAACTTGATGCGTGAATGCATGCCCCGATTGTAGAGTATCAACCCGGCAAAAGCAACCACTGGCGATGGAGATCAGCAATTTCCCAGTCTGAATTCTGTCCCTGAAATTTAAAAAGGCGCAATCTCAATGGTAGCTGAGCTCGTCGAAACGACCAGATCGGCTATTCGACAAGCTCAGGAATCGGGGGATGTGTAAAACATTGCCGCCTGCTGATGCTGGTTTTATTGCTTCCAGAGAATTACTGCCCGGCTCTTGCGAGAATTCGTACACTGTGCGGCTGGTATGGTATAATCAGATGCTATGAGGTTCCAGCTGCATCAAAAAAAGGGTAATATCACCATCATTCTGCTTGGCCTGATCAGCGTAATGCTGATTATGGTCCTGGCGCTGTCGAAGCGCATGACCGGGCACACCCAGTTGCTGACTCTCAGCGACTATACGCAGATTACCAGATATTTTCTCGAATCATATGCCGGCGATGTTCTGCAACAGATCAACATGAATGTCAACGAACCGGATTCAGATCTTTACAAAGCATTCAGAGGCCCACCTGGCGACAAAAAGCTCTCGACCAGCTTTTATTCAGCGTCCGAAATGCTCAAAAAGCTCGGTGAGGAACTGAAAATTGAGACGCAGCTGCCGCCTGAAATCATGTTCACAAAATCCGAGGAACTGGGCTACCCGGAAGGCTTTGACTGCCCCAACGATCTCAAAGGCCAGGAAAAGAAGGGGCTGCTCGAAATCGTCTGCCGCGCCAAATTTCACGGTCGTCAGTATTCTCTGCGGGTTCAGTATCCATTCACGGTTGTCATGAGAATGACTCCGGTTCTCAAGGATTTCATGCTGTTCGTCGACAAGATCGCCGCCGAACAGGGCCGTGAAAAGATCGGCCCCAACGACCATCTGAACATCATGTTCACCAAGGAAGGCAAACATCCCGAAGAAGTTGACAGCGACGTGATGAGCCTTGCCGGCAATATCCGCATCAAATCGGGTTTTAAATACCGCCCGTTCGTTCTGCTGCCGCCACTCGACGAAAATGAATACAAAAGCCCCGAACTTTCTGGAAAGGTCTTTCTTGGCCCTTCAGACGAGGCGGTATATCTCAACCTGGCCGGCGACACACGTGAAACCTCAGCTGATGCCGCCGGAACCACCAGCACCGGTGAAGAATATCCGGCGAGCGTTGGCGAAATGTTTCTGGTGTCGCCGGAAACCCTGAAAGTGGCCGACACTGAGAAAGACTTCGATTTCGTGCCGGTATTCATGAACAAGAGCGGCGGCTTTGTGCGCATGATCGGCCAGGACGTAATGCTCAAACACAATCATATTGCAAAACTAGGTCTGCTCGGCTTTTCAAGCGAGATAATCCCTGAAACCGGCGAAATTTTTAAAGATACCGCTTATTCAGCTGAGGACTTTTTCAACAAAGGCTCAGCAGCAAGCGAGTTCTGGCAGAAACTTGAAGGCTTTGGGCATGGATACATGGCTTTTTCGAGCGGTCTGAAACTTATGGGCATCAAGCCCGAGATGGGCGGCCATGCCAGACGCCAGATTTTCGGCAATGTGCTCGGCCGGTTTTTTGTGCTGACTTTCTGGTGGCCGCCATCTGGTGGCGGTGAGCCGCTCAAATACGATGAAAACAGAAGCCCGACCGATTTCCCATCACGCGAAGTTTACGGGTCAGTCACTTACACCTTCCAACCTCTTCTCGACAGCCAGAAATATCAGGACTTCAT
>CAZPCO010000016.1:0-13756 GCA_964585025.1 uncultured bacterium
GTCAAGCAGACTGTAATGACTGTGTACATGAAGATGAACGAAATTGGTATGAAACATGGCGTATAATTATATCGCAAAACCGACCGGGAACTACATTTTTTTTGTCGAATAGATTCGGCTGAAAACTGCCTCGTCACAAATTCATGAATTGTTGAGCTAAACGGTTTAACATTAGCAGGTAACTTTTTCACACTGACCGTTCGCCGACAAAAAAAGTGATAGGCAGGTTTCCGCTGATTGCTTATAATTCTTCCATTATCAAAAATGCTCACCCAAAGGTTTAATCTGTGAAAACCCGATTGACGAATTTCGAGAATAATTTCCGAAAGTTTTTCGGGCTGGCCTTTCCGGTATTGATAACTCTGCTTCTGCTCTACGCAGCCATGAGATTTTCGGCTGCCGGCGAAGCGGCAAGAATAGCGAAGCTCAACGCGGTCTGGGCTGAAAAGGCACAGACCTTGCTGGCTTCGGTAAGATCGAACCATAGCTTCGAAGACCTGGTCACCAGCTCTGGAAACCGTATAGCGAAAGAAATAGAAAGCAATCCAGATGCATGCAATAAAACCAGTTTTCTGCAACTCCTTGGCAGGCATTTTAACAAGGGATTCATCGACAGCAATACTTTCGTCTGGTTTTTCAGCATCGACAATGGCGTCGTCAAAGGTGAAACGGCCCCAGGACTCACCAATTCACGCATGAGGGTCATGCAGAAGGTATTTGCCGGGCTTATTGAATTTTCAACCAGCCAGAATATCAGTCAGAGCCAGATAAGCAGTCACGAAAAATTCATCAAAAGTGTAATGGGAATGCATTCGGCTCCATTGCCGGTTGGGCGAAAGCGCGAAGGCAGACTTTCACCTGTTGATTTCGAGGGTAAACGTTATTTTCTATACTGGCGAAAATTCATGATTAACGGCAGGCCCACTGCCGGCACGATCATGCTCTTTCCAGCATCCCGAGGCGAAGATGCTCCGTCAATTCTGCAGAGCGTCGCCGACCGGGTTCTCGAAGAAACCCGACACCACCTCGCCGTGGCTTTTATTCCGGTCACACATCTGCAGAACCGTCTCAAAAGCATTTTTCCGGCTGTCATCGATAATGACAGAGTTTACAGAAACGAACTATCGAAGCAGATTGAACAAATGTTATGGTTGACCGATGACAAAGGCAACCGCGTCCATGAAACCGAAAAACACCTGTTCCTCAGAGGATTTCTGACTGCCGAAATGCCTTATGATGCAGTCATTTTTGCCCCCCGGCCATCAGCACTGAAAACGGTCAGCTTCAGTCATCTTCCGGCAGCCATCGTTATCATGATCTGGACAGCGATTTTCATCTATTTCTACCTGAAAAACGGTCGGTTCGGTCTTCCTCTGACGTTTGCATTCAGGGTTCTTTTCTTTTTTTCTGGTCTGCTGCCGATCTTTATGATGCTTTCATGGGGCCTGACGCTCATCGATGAATCCTACGACAATGAAATTTACGAGCTTCGCCGGTCCACCTGTGAACAACTCAACAGCATCAATACAAGAAGCGACAGCCTTCTGCCGCTTTTTGGGCACCACATCTCAGAAATGCTTAAAAAGCCAGAACTGCAGGCCCTTCTGAGTGATGGCCACCGCGATAATGCCAGTCGGGCATTCAGCTTCATGCAAAACAGGATGCATGATCTCGAACTGTCGCTCGACTACCTTTTCGTTCTGACACCCGGGAAAACTTCGGAAATACTGCTTGCCGACCAGCGGAACTGGCAGAATGCCAGAACTATCATGAACCTGAAGGCACCATCGGTATTTTCCATCAACCAGAGCTTCGCCAGACTCGGACAGCACCCCGACATCATTCTGGATTCAGCTGAACACAACTTTTACAAAATATTGTCCAGCCTGCCCAACAGTTTTCTGCAGGATTCTTTCTTCGTCTCTTACGAAAAGCCTGGTTTCGTCAACTATGGCAACACCGGCAGAAACTATTATTACACGGTAATTCTCAGCAGAAATGGCAAGATCGCCAGCTATCTGATTTTTATTGCAAACACCGGGCAGCTCCTGAACCGGTATCTGACCCGCGAACTGGCTTCGTTGAACGTTACCGATACCCATATTTATCTCGCAGCCGAGGAACAGGACAACTCAGAATTCACTTTATTCTCGGCAGGGAAAATGCAGATAATGCAGACTCAGACAGGACAAAACGCTCTCAACTTTCTCAAAAAATGCCACAGTTCTATTTTTGAGAAGACACTGACCGACCGGGACAACCTGTTTCTTTTCTACCCGATGACCAAGTTGCAACGTTATGCCGGAGGTTGCATCATTTCTCTTGCCGGGCCCATTCACGACCGCAACATGAAGCGCCTGTTTCTGGCAGCAGCGGCGGTTCTGCTTGCCTGCCTGATGTATGTAGTTTCATCTCTGGCAACTTCTCACATGTTGCTGCCGCTCGAAACTATCCATTGTTCCCTGCAGCGCATCAGTTCAGGCAACCTTGATGCTCGAGTCGATATCGATCGCCAGGATGAGCTTGGGCAGCTAGGCCGCACCATCAACAAAATGGTCGATGGTTTCAAAGAAAGGCTGAGATTGGGAAAATACGTTTCAACTACTCTCGACCGAAGCCTGTCAAGTGGCCTGAGTCTTGAAGATCTCAAAAAGGCCCGTGTTATAACCGGCACCGTGCTATTTTCGGATATCCGCAATTTTACCACCCTCTCAGAGAGTTGCCCACCGGCAGAAATTGCCGCAATGCTCAATTCCCACCTTGAAAAGATGTCTGAACAGATTCAAAAGATGGGGGGCCAGGTAGAGCAGTTTATCGGCGATGCTATCGTGGCTTTTTTTCCCGATCGTATCGAAGCCGACAGTCGAAGCGCAGCAGTAAGAGCAGCTCTAGCTGTCTACAAAGCGCACCGCTTTCTAAACTCGTTGCGCCAGCAGTATGGCCAATTCACCTATGCAATTGGTATTGGCTTGCAGCATGGCAAGGTAATCGCAGGTTCGCTGGTCACACCTGAGCGCTGTGAGTTTTCAATTACCGGCGAGGCCAGGCGCCAGGCTGAAGAATACGAAGCTCTGAGCAAACTTGGCACCCAGACACGAATCATCGTTTCCCACAGTTTTCTGGAAATCCTGGATCAAGAAAACCTGGCTGATTACATGCCACTTGATGGCACCGGGGTTTTTGAATTACTTGAAAAGGCGGCAGCCGAATGAAGAAATTATCTTATGTGGCTGCAGCGGCTGTTCTACTGGCTTTACCAGCTCTGACGATCTGGTTGTCTCTCGGCTCCTATTCTCATCTTCTACAGAAGGAGCATGAAAAGCAGCTGGAAACGAGATTATACCATGAGCTGCAGAAGCAATACCAGCTGACACTCAACATTTTCGAGGTTTTCCAGCACTATTCGTTTTTTCTGACCCGCATTGCACAACTGGCAGCAGAAACATCCTGGCCGGCTTTCACGGAAAAGCACGCTGAAAGTCAGTTCAGAAACTTCCTTGCTGAAACAGATGATAAGTTCAGAATGCCAACAGAAACCAGCATTCTTTTTCAACAGACAAACCATGACCGTTATCTTTCGTTCAAGAACCGGGTTGAGAGTGACTGCAGCCTTGCCTCACTGACTCTGGTCATGCGGCAAATGCAACCCCTGAAGCATGCAGATTCAAACAGCCAGCTCTTCAATGAAGCCAGACACCTGTTTATTGGTCAGGGCCTGCAATACAACATCGACGGCCTCTGTAATGCCTTTGATAGAACAGACATCAACTATTTCGTTCTCCGTGATCCTGAGAATTTAAAACTTTTCCTGAACTTGAGAGCGAATATAAGCGTTCTGATAAATACTCTTATCGACCTTAAAGCGGACAATATAAGCTCGATCGCCCGAAGAAAAGTCTCAAAATGGTCAGACGACAGTATCGGTCTGATGTTCTTCGGCGGCGAAACAGGCTTGAAAGCTGTTTGCTCACCATGGTTCGCAGACAGGCCCGAGTTGCGAAATCAGATCATCAATACAAAGGCTGACCATCTAAAGCATCTGCGACTTCAAACAGACGGATTTCTGGTGCTGGTAACCCCTTTTGATCCTAAGTATCCATGGCAGACAGCTGTCGCCGCCCCTGTTCCAAAGTTACCATCACAGGCTGGCCTGAAAATGTTTCTGAGTCTGTTTGCCATCGCCGGGTGCAGTATCTGGAAAATCCTGGTCGAAGCATTTTTCTTTGGCAGGTCGATCAGGCTGTCACTGCGCAGTTTCATCATCATCATTTTCGGCGTGGTCGCTCTTCTACCTTTTACCAGCGGCATTTATCTCACCAATGAATACGTATTGGCAAATTTTAAAGTGCAGAAAAACCGGGTTGCCGAAGAACTCTCAGCCGAGCTTCTCGATCTTGACCTGACGACATTTTCACAATTCAGGGATTCCATCAACCGTGTGAAAAGTCTTGATTCAATCGAAGCAATCGCAGACTTTACCGGGTTGCCAGAATCGACACCGATCGCCGATCTGCTTCTGGCCGGAATGCGCAGGTTGCGTCAGATCAAAGGCGGGGTCTGCTATTCTGAAGTATGGTATACATCAGCTGACGACGAGCTTTCTGAGGTTGAATTCAAAGGGACCGAAAAGGATTACATTGCCAGGCGCAACAGTGACGATTTCGTCAAAGACATTTTTACTCCCAGGTTCAGACAAATTTTACAGTCTGAAAAAAATACCAACCCTCAGGCCGCCACAGAAAAAATCGAATTCGACGAGGTCAAGGGCGAGATCCTTGATAACATCATTCTCAACATGTTTGGCGTCGAAACCTATTTCAATCTGCAAAGGGATCTTGGGACAATCATCAGACTGGAATCCTTTTACGACAGCAACGCCCTGATTAGCATTCCGATAACCTGTCGCGGCAAAATGAAATATATCTTCACCTACGTTTTTTCATCTCCCGAGATTCGCAATCACTTTCCCCGGCATCGTTTCAACGCTGATACCGGCAGACCTGTCGTCATGGGTCTGTATGGCAATGAACAGTGGATGAATACCGAACCCATAAATCTCAAAATGGCGGCCGAAAGGCTGCCAGCCCTGACAGATCTGGCAAGAGAATCATTTCTGACCACCTCGAGATTGGTAAAGCAGGATGTCAATGCCAGCGGTTCACCGGTTCTAGAAGCACTTCCAGCCAGGTATTCTGATTACCTGATCTGTGGCCAGAGGAATACCCGCAGTCTTGAAAGCATCAGCAGCGAATTAACCCAAACCGCTGTCAGGATCTTTCTACTGATTGCAGCTACCGCTATCCTGCTTGCCCTTCTTGCATCCATGTATTTCACAATTCCAATCAAACAGTTGACCGATGCCACCCAGAAAATCATCGAGGCAGACTATTCCGTTCGCCTGCGCGAAGACCACCCTGACGAATTTGCTCAATCTGCCATCGCTTTCAACAAGATGGCTTCAGCTTTAGGAGAGGGCCAGCTTTTGAAACAATTCGTATCAGAAAGCGTGCGTGACGATATGGGCTGCAATAACGGCCAGGCAATGCTTGCGGAAACAACGGTGTTGTTTTCAAGCATCAAAGGCTTTGCAGAGCTGCAAAGCCGGCTCGAGCCAGAGCAGATTTTCGCCCTGATGCAGACACACCTTTCGGCTGCTGTTGAAATGGCCAGCGAGTATGGCGGCGAAATTGACAAAATGATCGAAGACAAGGTCATGATCGTTTTTCCCCATACGAAAGGCAGAAGTACAGATGCGGCCATAGCCGCACTGAAGGCTGCCGCTCATATACGCACAACCATGCAGAATGTATGCGGGCAACAGACTGCAGTCGGTATAAATTCGGGCGAAGTGGTCTCGGGAACTCTGGGCGCCGCCAACGTGCGTCTGGCGCGCACCGTAGTCGGCGATACGGTTAATCTGGCGGCCCGCCTGGCATCGGTAGCTGCCGGTCTGACCGAAGGCGGTATCGTTGTGGCAGGAGCTACTGTGGAAATGGCCGGGAACGTCTTCAGGTTTGAAAAGCTGGCCATCAACCGGGTCAAAGGAAAAACCCATGCTGTCGAAGCTTTTCTTGCCAATATCACGGCAGACAGCCCCTCTTCCTGCGGCTGATTCTTATGCAAAATAGCCGGTTTTGAGTTAGAATCTTTTCATATCGAGTGGAGGAAAGCAATGATCTCTTATGGCCGGGTGCGCACCGCATTCGCCTTTGCTTTTCCGCTGCTGCTCGGGGTTCTTTATCTGGTAGCTGGAAGCTTTGTTTATCAAAACCATCTGATTCAGCAGAGAGAAATAAATAGAAAACTATTGCTGGACCGGGCGGCTCTGCTTGCAGCCACTGTTAAATCAGGCTATTCAACTGCCCAGCAGATCGAAAGAAATTTCCGTCAAATCCTTGAAACTGTGACGCAGATTTCCTGCCTGCGGCAATTCTCGGTGCAACGCGAATTTCCAGGGCTTCTTCAACAGGTTATGAGCGATGGCTCGCTAGCAGCATGCCGCATCTGGGCTTTTTCTTCCAACAAAGACGGCTTCGAGCTCGTCGAAGCACCAGGCCTCATGAACAACAAAAAGCGGGCGATGGAGAAAGCCTTTGCTGCTCTAATCGACTTAGCTGAACAGCTTGGAGACGATCAGCTACGCAAAAGCAGCGGCAAATTCATCACCGGTCTTTTCGGCGAGAACTCGGCACCCGATTACCTGGCTACGCAACGTGCCGGATTGCTGACGCCGGTTCAATTCGAGGGAAAACCTCACTATGTATATTGGCAGAAATTCAAGCATGCAGACGCTTGTGCCGGCGGTTTCATCGCCATAGTTCCGGATATATGGGTGGAAGACACCCGCTACGGTCTGCAGCGCCTTGCAAACAACCTATCCAGACGGACAGACATCGATATGCAGGTTTCTTTTGCAGGTGCTCCATGCGTCGACAGGCAATTCAGACCGGTTCTGGCTGATTCCGTCAACCCTGACAAGGCTCCAGGAAGAAATTTCGTTCTTTCTTTGCACAGCGCATTTTCCAGCAAGCAAATACCGATGCGCAAACTGCATGTAGAAGGCAACTGGTGGCACTACCTCGATATCATAAGCCAGGATACGCATTTCTATGTCGCAGTATCAGGGAGAGTCAATGACAATTTTCATTTTCCACCCAATCGACTGGTGCCAGCCTTATCCATATTCTTGTTTCTCTGGTCGGCAATCTTCTTTTTCAAGTTGAGATTGCAGGGCTTTAGTCTGGGTCTGGCCTTCAAAATGCTCTTTTTCATGACCGGCATGCTGCCGGTGCTTGCGTTTCTATATCTTGGCCATGGCCTGATTGAGAATTCCCACGAGGAAACAGTTCAGAAAAATATCAGAACTGCCGGTTCAATGCTTGATCAGATCGACGAACAGGCAGAAGAAACAGTTGCCGTTGCCGGGTTGACTATCAAAGAACTTCTCGCCCGCCCTGATCTGCATCATGGTTTTGCGGCCGACGACCGAGAAAGCCGCTACCGGGCATTCGCAGAATTAAAGAGATTTCTTCAGGAGCGCTCATTTCATCTTAATTACCTGCTTCTAGTGAGTCCGGAGCGAGAACCAGAATATCACGTTTCCTCCCCGGAACATATTCCCAATGCCCGCTATCACCTCGATTATTACACCATTTCAGCCGCCGCTCTGCATAAGGTTCTCACCGGCAACAATGCCGGATTTCAGCAGATCAGGCTCAACAATGCCCAGCGAAGTCTTTTGGGCTCATTCGGCGGGCCTGAAAATCCTTCAGCAAAGGATGTATTTCTTTCTTCGCTGGATCGAATCAGCAGTTTTCAAGCTGGATCAGCAGAAAAACACGTTTTCTTCTCATCGATCATCGAAGAAGAAGGCCTGATCAAATGTTACCTCGTTCTTGGTCTGAGCGTGGCAGATACGATGCATGAATTGATCTACAGGCAGCTGGCGACGTTTAACAGAAATCCAGACAGTCAATTTTTCTGTCTCAGCCGGGATTATTCAGGAGGGATGAAAGTTCTTCCTGCTGGCCATCGATTTCTCGGCAGCCACAGCGGACGCGAGTTGCTGAAGTTCCTGGAGTCAGCTGCCAGTGCTCTTTTCAAAGTTGAGCAGCGTCATCAGGAAGAAATTTTCATCTATAACCCGCTATTCAAAACCAGGCAGTATTTTGGCGGGGCCGTAATCAATCTATCAGGTCTTAATCGCATGAAAGATCTCAAGCTCCTGTTGCTGCTTGCAATGGCTGCCATGCTTTCAGGAACAATCTACCTTCTTGCCTCGGCCGTTTCAGGTATCATGATCCAACCAGCCAGCAGGCTGACTCATGTTTTCCGGCATATTGCCTCAGGTGATTACCAGCAGGAATTTCATTACCCTTTCAACAACGAACTCGGCCAACTTGCCCTGGCAACCACCCAGATGATTGCAGGCCTCAAGGAACGGCGGCTGCTGGGCAAGTTTGTTTCAACCACCTTCAACACCGAGGTTAAATTGACCCATCAGCAGGTTTCAGCCCAGGAAATCGCCGGCGCCGTGCTGTTTTCTGACATCCGCAGCTTTACCACCATTTCCGAGAGCAATCCACCCGAAGAAATAGCTGCGCTGCTGAACTCCCACATGCGCGAACTTGTGGCAATCATCCACAAGTTCAGCGGCCGTGTCGAACAATTCATCGGCGACGCCATCGTTGCCTTTTTTCCAGGAGATAGTGAAGCAGCATGCCGAAATGCAATTCATGCCGCTGCCATCATGATGAAAAAGCACCGCGAGATTCAGATCGAACGCAAGACTCGAAACCAGGTGACCTATGGCATTGGAATCGGCCTTGATTATGGCGTCGTGATGGCCGGGATTCTGCATGCACATGCCAGATCGGAGTTCACTCTTATTGGCCCGGCACGCAGCAATGCTGAACATTGCGAATCTGCCAGCAAAGGCGGGATTGCTACCCGAATCATGGCTACTGGTGAGGTAGCCTGTGGCAACCAGGCATTTTCGCCTCTTTTCATAAGCCATGCTGACAATCTTTTTGAGCTGGCTTCTCTGGAGAACCTGCCATGAGAAAAACCATCATTTTGTTTCTGATCACTCTGATCTCCTTTTTTCCGCCTGTCAGCATCTATTTTGCGGTTCGAGAAGCTAAGAATCTGCAGATGAACGAACAGCAGGAAATACTTGATGAAAGGGTATTTTCTGACCTGCAACAGCTGCGACGCGTTTCTGACGACGCGAATTATCTCATTCGCTCGCATACCGCCATCAGCCAGGTATTGAGACGGGAAAACAGCGGATGGCTGAAAAACCTGAACAAGTCGGACTTCAAAGAGTATCTCAGTCGCGAAATCAGCGGCATAATTAAAAATGCCGGCTTTCGCTGTGAATACGAATTTATTAGACTTGATAACCATGGTCGGTTCGTCGAAGCAATACATTTTGGTGACGACCTTGGCCTGCAGAAAATTACTGGCGCATATAAAGCTGAAAAGGAAAACCCGAAAAATCTTCCACCCTGGCAGAGATACTACATGAATGTGGTTCCAGAGCTGGTCAACAACAACATCACCAAAATAGTAATCAGAAGACCAGGAACAAGCATCACTCTATCCGGGGAAAAGATTTTTCCGCAGCTGCTGGTTTTTTCTCTGGGCGATCATTCAGAGCAGTCGCTCCAGCAAAATTTAATGATCAGAATCAAGCGTTTTCCGACCAGAAGTTACGGTCTAGGTGCCATCTGTGGCTCACCATCGGTCGGAATTTTCAACCATTTTTTTGCCGGCCAGTCTTCTTTACGTCAGACAATAACCAATGCAGCGGCAAAAACTCACAATGACCGCTTAAAAGCAGATTTTCCAGGCTATAACATCTACTTTTCCGAATTCGACATGCTGAAAAAATGCCGCTATTTCGCTGCTGTGCCAGTTAAGGCCGGTAATTTGCCATCTTCCACGACACAAAGCATGTTGCAGATTTTTGTCTGGTTGTTATCATGCATAGTTTTCAAAACCCTGGCAGAAAAAATGCTGCTGGGGCGTGGCCCAGAAATCTCATTCAAGGTGATGCTGCCGGCAATTTTCATATTTCTGGTCATTCAGCCGGTGTTTGCATCTGCCTGCCTTCTGGGAGAATATTTTCGCCTGAGTTTCGCCGTTGAAAAGAACCGGGTCACCGACCGACTGGTCGATGAGCTTTCCGATCTTGACCGGAACAGTCTCGATGCGGGAACCCGCACTTTAAACGTTGCACGGGGGTTGAATTCAATTGAGCATATTGCCTCCTACACCGGCCGAGCCTACTCAGGCGATGATACCGAAATGGCTCGCAGCCTTCTTAACGAGATCAGCCGGAAAAACCAGGGACGGCTTTTTTCGTCGCTTTGGGTCGGTCGTGGCGAAAAATCGATCGTTGGCATCAGATGGCAACCTGAACAGGCTTTCGGCCCGGAGAGAGTTGACAATCTTGTTGCAGAACTGTTCAAGACGAGATTCAGCGAAATGCTGCACCGAAGGCAGAACCTCTTTGGCGTGACTGCCGAAGCTCAAATCTCAGAATCCAGGCTTGACCGCGAGTTGAAAAATGAATATTCCCGCGACTTTTTCCTGAAAATATTCGGTGCTGACGCCTTCTTCCGTTTCCGTCAGTCAATGAGCTTCAGAATCGACATCATTGCCAATTATCGGCGCGAACAGGTGCTGACCGGCCCAATAGACTACAAAGGCAGACCATGGGCCTTCGCTGCCTGGTATGTCGAACGTGACAGCGCCAACCTTCTGCTTGACGGTTCCAACTTTATCATCGACAGCGATTCACCTAGAGTAGCAATTTTCGGCGACGAGCATTCTTTCCAGGGTGTCAGATTCAGCGCCCGTGAAATCGCTAACCGACACCCTGAACTCGCCAGGGTTGCCGAGGCCTCGCATCTGACGAACACCAGCAATGGCAGTATTCAGATCACTCCCGATAGAACGCTGATCAGTCTTGCAATTCCAGCTATGTATTCAAACTTTACTCTCGCTGGCAGCGAAGTCATGAGCAGCTTTCCAGTTTTTCGCCAGCAACTGGCAAAGCGACTGATGATGCTGGTAGCCCTGGTCGTTTTAACCGGTATAGTTCTGGCTTTTGCCGGTGCCCTGTATTTTGTCTGGCCGCTGCAGGAACTGACGACGGCAACCCGGCAGATAGCTGCCGGCGATTTTACTACCCGCATCCAGGCAAATCACCCTGATGAGTTCGCGGCTCTCGCCACTTCTTTTAATAATATGGCAAATGGCCTTGAGGAAGGAGCTCTGTTGAAAAGCTTCGTCACCGACTCGGTACGTCGTGAAGTTGCCGGCGCAGAGAATGTCAGTCTCGCAGAAAGGGCGGAAACCACCGGCGCTTCGATTGTCTTTGCGGCCATATGCGGATTTTCAGACTATCAGAAAACTCACGGAGCTCAGGAAGTTTTCGAGCTTCTGCAAGTGCTTCTTCAGGCCTCGGATAAGGCAACGAGAGAGTTTGGCGGTGAAATAGACAAAATGATCGAGGACAAGATAATGATTGTTTTCGAGCATCGCGGTGCCGATGCTCACCGCTGCCCAGAAATGGCCATCCGTGCCGCAGCCCGGATTCATGACCTCGTGAACCTAGAGACCGGGATGCGCGTGGCTGTAGGTGTCAATACCGGCGTTACCGTTGCGGGAATAATGGGTGCCGAACAAGTCAGGCTATCAAGAACTGTAGTTGGAGACCCGGTGAATCTTGCTTCCCGATTGGCCTGCGAAGCGCTAAAGCGAAACGGTGGCATCATCATTTCCGGGCAACTGCTCGAACATCTCTCCAGAGACTTTATTGCCCGGAAACTTCCTGTCAGTACCGTTAAAGGCAAAACTCAGAGTATCGAAGCGTTCGAAATTTCTGTTAAGGAGCGATCGGCATGATTCAGTATTCATCAGACAGCCATCTGGCGGGCAAAAATAAATCACAGCTCTTTTGCATTCTGCTGGTGATGGCATTGTTTGTGTCGCTGCAGATTCTTTCCGCAGTCGCAGAAGAGCCACAAAATGACCGACAGTTTTCTGCAAATGGCGCTGGTGCAGTATCATGCGGGCACCCGCTCGCTGCAGCGGCGGCAATGCAGATACTCAACAATGGAGGCAACGCGGTCGACGCTGCAGTCGCAGCAGGTTTTATGCTCGGAGTCGTAGATTTCACCAATTCTGGCATCGGCGGAGACGGTTTTGCACTGATTCGCACTCCGGAAGGCAGGGTTACAGCATTTGACGGATCGACACGCCGACCAGGCCTAAAAAAGACTCCTGATTCCAGAAACTTTATCGGCCTGCCAACGGTTCCGGAACTTCTTCTCAAGCTTCTACGTCTTTACGGCAGAAAACCAGCTTCTGAAGTCATGGCACCTGCTGTTTTTACCTGCATCAAAGGTTTCAAGATAACTGCCTATCTCGAAAAAGTAATCGAAAAGAAACTGCTTTCCGCCAAAGATCCCCAGCTGATTTCCTTTTTAGCACCGACAGGTTATCCGCTTCGGGCCGGGCAGATTTTTAGACAGCCCCGACTGGCCGGAACTTTGCTGCGCCTGTCTGCGGATGGCGGGCATTCGTTTTACCGCGGCGATGATGCAATGAGAACGGTTGCCGACATGCAGAAGCGCGGTTCTCTTTATCAGCTTGAAGATTTTGCCCGTTACCGGAGTCTGCCGGTGAGCCCATTACGCTATGACTACCATGGATTCAGCATTTATGGAACCCCGCCACCTTCATGCTCCATTGCCAGCATTAAACTGGCACTCGACTTTCTCAAGCTTGATTCCAGTCTTTTCCCTGGCAATGCCGAAGAAATGCTTTCACTCGCCAGAACTGGTCAACGCGTCATCTCTGCCAAGTATAAAGGTCTTGCCGGCTGCCATTCTGACCCCTATAGCTTTTTTGCCATTGCCGACAGGGGCGATGAACCGGCAGCTAGTGCGGATGTTTCTATTCCCGACACCAATACCACACATCTTTGCGTCTGGGACAAAGATGGCATGATCGTTTCAATGACTCTGACACTCGGCAATCACTTTGGTACAGGCGAACTGGCACCAGGTGGCTTTTTCTACAACAATGGTCTTCGCAACTATTCTTCTGAGGTAGCCGCATATCCGGAAAATTACCCGGAAAACGCCGGGCCGGTTTCAGCGAAATCCCCATTAATTGTATGCAGGGACGGCAAACCCTGGCTGGCAATTGGTGGAGCAGGCGCCGACCGGATAATTTTCAATACTGCCATGACGCTTGCCCGGGTGCTGAGTGGCCATGAGCTGGAAAAAAGCATCGCTGCACCAAGATTTTACCTTGATTACCGCAATCGCCTGACTCTTGAATGGCAACCGAATGTCAGTATTCTCGAGGAAGCCGGCCGGCTCAACGAAAATTTTGAACTCAAACCTGGTTGCGACGATTTCTTCGGACTGGTCAGTGCGATCCAGAAAAAAAATGACGGCAGCCTGGTAACGGCTGCCGATCAGCGTCGCGATGGTTCATGCCGGGCCGGAAACTAGAAAGAAACGTCTCCACCTTCTTCTGGCCCCGGGTAATAGTCATCGTCATCGATGTTGCTGCCTCCGCTGTTATCTGCGGGCGGCGGCGTGGTGGTAGCATCATCGGTCGATACATCGTCTGTCGGTTCAGGTGGTGGTGGAACTTCGTCGTCAGAAGAATCTGCAGGCGGAGCAACATTTTCACCTGCTTCATCATCGGTTGGGGGTTCAGGGTATTCAGA